>JBBSRD010000076.1:0-10697 GCA_038243415.1 Actinomycetales bacterium
ACACCGGTCATGGGCCGGGTGACGATCTCGATGAGCGGGATCCCCGCGCGGTTGTAGTCCACGAGCGAGTGGTCGGCGCCGTGGATGCGCCCGGTGGCCCCGCCGACGTGCAGGGACTTGCCGGTGTCCTCCTCCATGTGGGCGCGCTCGATCGGCACCCGGTAGGTGAACGCGTCGCCGAGGCCCACCTCGGAGGCCGGCACCTCCACGTCGAGGTAGCCGTCGAAGGCGATCGGCTCGTCGAACTGGCTGGTCTGGAAGTTCTTCGGCATGTCCGGGTAGAAGTAGTTCTTCCGCGCGAACCGGCAGACGCTCGCGATGGAGCAGTTCAGGGCCAGGCCGATGCGGATCGCGGACTCCACCGCCTTGGCGTTCAGCACCGGGAGGGCGCCGGGCAGGCCGAGGCTCACCGGGTCCACCTGGGTGTTGGGCTCCGCGCCGAACACGGTGGAGGAGCCGGAGAACATCTTCGTCGCGGTGCTCAGCTCGACGTGGACCTCGAGGCCCACCACCGGGTCGAACGCCGCGACGGCGTCGTCGAAGGTGAGGACCTCGGTCGCGGGCGCGCTCATCGCGGGCCTCCGTTCGTCGTGGGGTTGGGGCTCAGCTCGGGGATGCGCTCGTGCAGCGGGCCGCCCCACTCGTGGACCAGGCGCGCCTCCAGGGCGGCGCCCACGCGGTACAGCCGGTCGTCGGCCATCGCCGGGGCGAGGACCTGCAGGCCGACGGGCAGCCCGTCCTCCTCCGCGAGGCCCACCGGCAGCGACATCCCGGGGATCCCCGCGAGGTTGGCGGGGATGGTCGCGACGTCGTTGAGGTACATCGCGAGCGGATCGTCGAGCTTGTCGCCGAGAGCGAACGCCGTGGTCGGGCAGGTCGGGCTCACGAGGACGTCCACCTGCTCGAAGGCCGCGGCGAAGTCGCGCTGCACCAGGGTGCGCACCTTCTGGGCGCTGCCGTAGTAGGCGTCGTAGTACCCGGTCGACAGGGCGTAGGTCCCGAGGATGATCCGCCGCTTCACCTCGTCGCCGAAGCCGGCGGCGCGGGTCGCGCCCATGACCTGCTCGGCGGTCGCGCCCGGCTCGGGGACCACCCGCAGGCCGTAGCGCATGCCGTCGAAGCGGGCCAGGTTGCTCGAGGCCTCGGCGGGGAGGATGAGGTAGTACGCCGCGAGGGCGTGCTCCACGCTGGGCAGGCTCACCTCCACCACCTCGGCGCCGGCGGCCTCCAGGTGCGCGAGCGCCTCGGTGAAGCGGGCCCTCACCCCGGGCTGGTAGCCGTCGCCGCCCATCTCGGTGACCACGCCGACGCGCACGCCGGTCAGGTCGCCGTCGGCGCCGCGACGCGCTGCCGCGACCACGCCGGGGACGGGGACGTCGAGGGACGTGGAGTCCAGGGGGTCGTGGCCGGCCATCACCTCGTGCAGCAGCGCGGTGTCGAGCACGTCGCGCGCGCACGGCCCGCCCTGGTCCAGGGAGGACGCGAGCGCGACGAGGCCGTAGCGGCTCACCGCGCCGTACGTGGGCTTGACGCCGACGGTGCCGGTGACCGAGGCGGGCTGGCGGATGGAGCCGCCGGTGTCGGTGCCGGTCGCCAGCGGCGCCTCGTAGGCCGCGAGCGCCGCGGCGGACCCGCCGCCGGAGCCGCCGGGGATCCGGCTGAGGTCCCACGGGTTGCGGGTGGGCCCGTAGGCGGAGTGCTCCGTGGAGGAGCCCATGGCGAACTCGTCCATGTTGGTCTTGCCGAGCATCACCAGCCCGGCCGCGCGCAGGCGGGCGACGATCGTGGCGTCGTACGGGGGAACCCATCCACGCAACATCTCTGACCCTGCGGTCGTCGGGACCCCGCGGGTGACCATGACGTCCTTGACGGCGATCGGGACCCCCGCGAGGGCGTGGAGCTCCTCGCCGGCGGCGCGGGCCTCGTCGGCGCGCCGGGCCTGGTCCAGCGCCCCGGCCTCGTCGACGTGGAGGAAGGCGTGCACGCCGGCGTCCGCGGTGCCGTCGACCGCGGCGATCCGGTCGAGGTGGGCGCGGGCGACGTCGACGGAGGAGACGGTGCCGTCAGCGAGGTGCGCAGCGATGTCGGCCGCGGACAGGCGGGTGACGTCGTCTGCTCGTGCGATGTCCGCGGGGGCGGAGTGCGCGCCGGCCATCAGTCCTCCTCGAGGATGCGGGGGACGAGGAAGCGCCCGTCCTCGGCGGCCGGGGCGGCGGCCAGGGCGTCCTGCGCGCTCAGCGACGGCGTCGGGACGTCCTCGCGCACCACGTTGGTGAGCGGGATCGGGTGCGAGGTCGCGGGCACCGGCTCGCCGCCGGCCTCCGCCTGCGCGATGACGGAGGAGACCGAGGCCACCGCGTCGACGATGACGTCCAGCTCGCCCGTGAGGCGCTCCAGCTCGTCGGGACTCATGTCGATCCGGGCCAGCCGCGACAGGTGCGCGACCTCCTCGAGCGTGATGGAGGGCATGGGCGCTGAGTCTAGGAGAGCGCCCCGCGCTCCGTCGGGATCCACCGGATGCCGGCAGATGTACGATATACACCATGCAGCGCACGCAGCTCTACCTCGACGAGTCGGACACCGCGGTGATCGACGCCCAGGCCCGCGAGCAGGGCACGACCCGCTCGGAGATCATCCGGAGCCTGATCGCCGAGCACGTCGCTGCGCGCCGGGGCTCCGAGCAGGACCTCGTCGAGCGGCAGAAGCGCGCGCTGCTCTCGCTGGCCGACATCGGCCGCGACCTGCGCCCCGAGCTGGAGGCGCTCCGTGAGGCCGACCGCACCCGGGCTGACGAGCAGGACGAGCGCTGGGAAGCGTCTGCGTGAAGCTGGTCGACACGACGGTCCTCGTGGACATCACCAGGCGGTCGCCCGACGCTCTCGCCTGGGTCGAGCAGCAGCAGGAGCGTCTCTACGTCAGCGAGGTCAGCCGCGCCGAGCTGCTCACCGGCATGAGGTCGCACGAGCGGGCCGCGGTAGCAGCGGTGTTCGCGGTCCTGTCGTGGCTCTCGGTGGACGAGCGCGTCTCGACGCGCGCCGGTGACCTCGGCCGTCAGTACCGCGCCAGCCATCGACTGGGTGTGGGTGACCTGTTGATCGCCGCCACAGCGCTGGAGCACGGGCTGGAGCTGGTGACCTCCAACGTCAAGCACTTCCGGATGGTCGAAGGGCTGACCGCGCCCTACTGAGCCCCCTCACACCAGCAGCTGGCTCGCCGCCAGCTCGCGGTAGAGCGGCGAGGACTCCAGCAGCTCCGCGTGGGTCCCGGCGGCGACCACGCGCCCGGCGTCGAGGACGACGATCTGGTCGGAGTCCACCACGGTGGAGAGCCGGTGAGCGACGACGACGAGCGTGCGCGAGGCCGCCGCGGCGGCCAGGGCGTCGCGCAGCAGGGCCTCGTTGCGCGCGTCGAGGGAGGCGGTCGGCTCGTCGAGGAGCAACAGCTCAGGCTGCGCCAGCAGCGAGCGGGCGATGGCCAGGCGCTGGCGCTGGCCCCCGGAGAGCAGCACGCCGCCCTCCCTCACCTCGGCGTCGAGACCCTCGGGCGAGCGGGTCGCCATCTCCCCGAGCGCCACCGTCTCCAGCGCGGCGAGCAGGTCGGCGTCGCTGGCGTCTGGGGCAGCGAGGCGCAGGTTGCTGGCCAGCGTCCCGGCGAGCACGGGGGCGTCCTGCTCGACGTAGCCCATGCGAGCCCGCAGCGCCGCGCGCGGCATGTCACGGACGTCGACGCCGCCCATGCACACCGCGCCGCCGCTCACGTCGTGGAAGCGCTCCACGAGGGAGAGCAGCGTGGACTTCCCCGCGCCCGACGGACCCACGACGGCGGTGCGCGTCCCGGCCGGCACGGAGAAGTGGGCGTCCACCAGCGCCGGGGTGCCGTCGGCGTAGGAGAACGCGACGTGGTCGAACACGAGGAGCGGGGCGTCGTGGTCGACGGGCACGTCGTCCGCCGTCTGCACGGCGTCGCCGTCCTCCTCCACCTCCACGTCCAGCACCTCGTCGATGCGGGTCAGCGCCGCCAGCCCGGCCTGCAGCACCGTCCACACCCGGAGCAGCTGTCCCAGGGGCAGGACGAGCGTGAAGAGGAGCAGCACGAACGCCACGAGCGACCCGACCGACAGCGCCCCTGACGCCACCCGGTACCCGCCGATCCCGAGGACCGCGATGAACGCGACCTGCACCGCCAGCCCCGTGACAGGGGCGATGATCGCGCGCACCTTCGCCGCGGCCACCGAGGCGTCGCGGGCCTCGCGGGCGGCGCCGAGCACCCCGGTCATCTCCCGCTCGGTGGCCCCCGAGGCACGGATGGTCCTCAGTGCCGAGAGCATCCGCGAGACCGAGGAGCTCATGACGCCGACCCGTCGCTGGGTGGTCAGCTCCAGGCCGCGCAGGCGCTTCGAGGCGGCGATCCCGACCCCCAGCCCCACGGCCACCGCTGCCACCGTCACGCCCAGGAGCGGCAGGTCGAGATAGGCCATGACGCCCAGCGCGCCGATGGCGGTGAGGGCCACCCCGACCGACTCGAAGAGCCCCGAGGTCACGACCGAGGCCAGCGCGGTGGTGTCCGACCCGACGCGGGAGAGCAGGTCGCCGGACAGGCGGGCGTCACGCTCGGCCACGGTCATGCGCGAGAACCGCTGCACGACGGTCTCCCGGACGGAGAGCACCACGCCCTCGCCCGCGCGCTCGAGCAGGTACTGGCGCAGGCCTCCGAGGAGCGTGGAGACGATCAGGAGCGCCACGAGGACGCCGGCGAGCGCGGTGATGGGACGCGACTCCTGGACCTCGGTGACCACCTCGCGGACCAGGAGCGGCTGAGCCAGCGAGGTGCCTGCTGCGATCAGGGAGAGCACCACCGCCACGACGATCGTCGAGCGGTAGGGGCGCAGCGACGGCGCCAGCAGCTGGGCGCCCTGCGCGAGGGTCAGTGCGTCGCGCTCCGCCTCCCGGTCGCGCTCCATCGCCGGACCGTCCTTCCCGGCGGCGTCAGCGTCACCCAGCTCGCTCACTCGCCGGACCACCCCGCCCCGCGCCCGGCGAGCGCCTCGTCGAGGGCCGCGAGCGCCTTGGGCCCCACGCCCTTCAGCGCCGAGACCTCCTCGCGGGTGCGCTCGGCCAGCTGCGCCAGCGTGGCGATGCCGGCCTCCTCCAGGGCCCGTCGCGCGGGGGCGCCGGCGCTGCGCGGCAGGGCGTCGGGGTCGCCGGCGGGGGCGTCGACCTGCCCGGACTCCCCCACCGTCGCGCCCACCGCGGCCGGTCCGCCCTCGAGCAGCGCGGTGAACCCGGCCTCGTCGAGGACGGTGAGCCCCAGCTCGGCGGCCTTCGCGGCCTTGGACCCGGGGTCCGTGCCGACCACGACGAACGCGGTCTTCTTCGACACCGAGGACGACGCCCGCCCGCCGCGGACGAGGATCGCCTCCTTGGCGCCGTCGCGGCTGTACCCGGAGAGCCCGCCGGTGACCACCACGGACAGGCCGGCCAGCGTGCGCGGGGTGTGCTCGTCGACGACGTCCTCCATGGAGACCCCGGCGCCCCGCCAGCGCCGGACCACCTCGCGGTGCCAGCCGGCCTCGAACCACTCGGCGACGGCGTCGGCGATGGTCGGCCCGACCCCGCCGGCGGCGGCGAGCACGGCCGGCTCGTCGCGGGCGGCGGCCTCGATGCGCTCCATCGACACCAGCTCGGAGGCGAGCGCCCGCGCGGCCGTGGGGCCGACGTGGCGGATCGACAGTCCGACGAGCACCCGCCACAGCGGCTTGTCCTTCGACGCCTCGAGGTTGCGCAGCAGCTTGGAGCCGTTCTCGTTGAGCACCACCCCGTCCTCCGGGTGGTTCGTGCGCGCCGCCCGGATGAACAGCGGCAGGCGCAGCAGGTCCTCCTCCGTGAGCGAGAACAGCCCACCCTCGTCGCGGAGCACGGCGGGGCCGCCGTCCGCGGGGGCTGCGGTCAGCGCCGCCGCCGCCTCGTAGCCGAGCGCCTCGACGTCGAAGGCGCCACGCCCGGCGACGTGGAAGACGCGCTCGCGCAGCTGGGCGGGGCAGGTGCGGGCGTTGGGGCAGCGGATGTCGACGTCGCCCTCGCGCATGCGGCGCAGCTCCGTGCCGCACTCCGGGCAGTGCGTGGGCATGACGAACGCCCGCTCGTCGCCGGTGCGCTTCTCGGCGACGGGGCCGAGCACCTCGGGGATGACGTCACCGGCCTTGCGCACCACCACCGTGTCACCGATGAGCACGCCCTTGCGCACCACCTCGGCGGAGTTGTGCAGCGTCGCCAGGGAGACGGTGGACCCGGCGACGACCACCGGCTCGAGGTAGGCGAACGGCGTCACCCGTCCGGTGCGGCCGACGCTGACACGGATGTCGTGCAGGGTCGTCGTGACCTCCTGCGGCGGGTACTTGTAGGCCATCGCCCACCGCGGCGCCCGCGACGTCGCGCCCAGGCGGCGCTGCTGGCCGACGTCGTCGACCTTGACCACCACGCCGTCGATCTCGTGCTCCACGATCGCGCCGTCGTGGCGGTGGTCGGCGAACTTCTCCACGTAGGCCTGCACCCGCTGGCGCGCACCGGGACCGGTGTTGACCTCGACGTGGGCCGAGACCGGCAGGCCCCACGAGCCGAGCAGCGCGTAGGTGGCCGACTGCGTCGGGGTCTCCAGCCCGCCGCGCACGCCCAGGCCGTGGACCGTGGCGGACAGGGGGCGCGACGCGGTCACCCGCGGGTCCTTCTGGCGCAGGGAGCCCGCAGCGGCGTTGCGGGGGTTGGCGAACGGCGCCTTCCCGGCCTCGACGAGGGAGGCGTTGAGCACCGCGAAGTCGGCGAGGGGGAAGTAGATCTCCCCGCGCACCTCGAGGACGTCCGGGTGGCCGCCCCCGCTCAGCACCTGCGGGATGGCGTCGATGGTGCGGACGTTGAGCGTCACGTCCTCGCCCGTGCGCCCGTCGCCGCGGGTCGCCGCGACGGTCAGGCGCCCCCGCTCGTAGCGCAGGTTGATCGCGAGGCCGTCGATCTTCGGCTCGCACAGCCAGGCGATGGCGTCGTCGGCCTGCTCGGGCGCGAGCCCCAGCTCGCGGACCACCCGCGCCTCGAACTCGCCCAGCTCCTCGGCGTCGAAGGCGTTGTCGAGGCTGAGCATCCGCTCCAGGTGGTCCACGGCGCCGAACTCCGTGGAGAAGGTGCCGCCGACCACCTGCGTGGGGCTGTCGGGGGTGCGCAGCTGAGGGTGGGCCTCCTCGAGGGCCTCGAGGCGCTGGAGCAGCGCGTCGAACTCGCCGTCGGTGACGGTGGCCGCGTCGCGCACGTAGTAGGAGAAGCGGTGCGCGCGGACCTCCTCGGCGAGGGCGTCCCACTCCCGGCGGACCTCGGGGGGCGGTGGGGGCGCCGTGGTGGTCGGCTCGCCGGGCTCCGTCGTCGCGTCGTTCGAGGTCACCGGGACAGTGTGCCGATCGGGGCGGACATCGCCGCTCGAACGGCCGCACGGAGCGAGGCTCTTCCTCGGAGGCCAGCCTCGCTCCGTGCGGGTCGTGGGGCTCCGGCTCAGTCGGCGATCAGGCTCGGCGCCAGCGCTGCGTCACCGGAGCGGGGCGCGCCCCGCACCTCCTTGACGACGCCCGCCGAGCCGCCGCCGCGGCGCTCGGTCTCCGCTGCGGCCAGGAACAGGCCCCCGGGCAGGAGCTCGATGCCGGTGGCGGCGCCGATCTCGTCGACGGGGGTGAAGGTGTGGCCGTAACCCTCCAGGGCGGGGCCGTAGGCCTCGATGAAGGCCGGCTCGGCCGTGACCTTTTCCGTGTTGCGCTGGGTGGCGCGCGGCGCGGCGATCGCCTCGACGAGGTTGTCGTTGCGGTCGATCCGGTTGGTCAGGGTCTGCAGGACGGTGGTGATGATGGTGCTGCCGCCGGGCGAGCCGAGCGCCATGAGGGGCTTGCCGTCGTTGAGGACGATGGTCGGCGCCATGCTGCTGCGGGGCCGCTTGCCCGGTGCTGGCAGGTTGGGCTCGGGCACCGTGATGTCGCTCGGCGCGAAGGTGAAGTCCGTCAGCTCGTTGTTGAGCAGGAAGCCGCGGCCGGGGACGGTGATGCCGCTGCCGCCGGTCTGCTCGATGGTGAGGGTGTAGCTGGCGATGTTGCCCTTGGCGTCGGCCACGGTGAGGTGGGTCGTCGACGGCCCCTCGGTGTCCTCCTCGACCGCGGGGGCGACCGGCGCGGGGCAGGGGCCGTACTCGCCGTCGGGGACGCCGGCCGCGACGGGCTTCTGCGCGGCCTTGGCGGGGTCGATGAGGCAGGACCGCTCGGCCGCGAAGCCGTCGGAGAGCAGCTCGGCCAGCGGTACCTGGCTGTAGGCGGGGTCGCCGACGTAGACGTTGCGGTCGGCGAAGGCCAGCGCGCTCGCCTCGAGGTAGGTGTGCAGCGCCGGGACCTCCTCCAGGGAGCTCAGGCCGGTCGGCTCCAGGATGTTGAGGGCCTCCCCCACGGTCGAGCCGCCGCTGGAGGGCGGCGCCATGCCGTAGATCTCCAGCCCGCGGTAGTCGACGCGCGTGGCGCCCTGCAGCGGGGCCTCGTAGCGCGCCAGGTCGCCCGCCTCGAGCAGCCCGCCGCGGACCGGGTCGACGCCCGGCGCCTCCTGCGGGTCCTGGGCGGCCTCCACGATCTCGTCGGCCAGCACCCCGGTGGCGAGCGCGTCGGCGCCCTCGCGACCCAGAAGCCGGTAGGTGGCGGCGAGGTCGGGGTTCGTGAAGGTCGAGCCCACCTCGGGCAGCGACCCGCCGGGCAGGAACAGCTCCGCGGTGGCGGGGAACTGGCGGAAACGCTCCTCGTTCTCCGCGGTCTGCTCCCGGAACGTCTCGTCGACGGTGAAGCCCGTGCTGGCCAGCCGGGTCGCTGGGCGCAGCGCGTCGCCGAGCGAGAGGGTGCCGAACTCCCCCAGCGCGCGCTCCCACGTCGCGGCGGTGCCCGGCGTACCCACGGACAGCCCGCTGGTCACCGCCTCCTCGAACGGGATCGGCGCGCCGTCGTCGCCGAGGAAGGCGTCAGCGCCCATGGCCAGCGGGGCGGTCTCGCGGCCGTCGATGGTCGAGACCTCTCCTGACTCCGCGTTGTAGTACGTGAAGAACCCGCCGCCGCCGATACCCGCCGAGTACGGCTCCGTGACCCCGAGGGCGGCTGCGGTGGCGACCGCTGCGTCCGCCGCGTTGCCTCCGCGCTTCAGGACGGCCAGGCCCGCCGCGGTCGCACCCGGGTCGACGGTGGCGACCGCCCCACCGGTCCCGACGGCCAGCGGCGCTCTGTCGGGACCCACGCGCTCCACCGCCGGAGCGGCGAAGGCGCTCCCGGCGCTGAGGCTGGCGGTCAGTCCAGCGCAGGCGATGACGGCAGTGACACGACGGCGGGTCATGGTGGTGATCTGACACTATTTGGTTACTTTGCGCAAGGGTTTGGCTGATCTTCGCGCGGTGACCTGCGCGGACCGACCGCCGTGCCAGGGGTGCGCACCGCCTCGTCGACGAAGCCAGCGGCCATCCCCGGCTCCGTGCCAGTGCCGGGCGAGGCGCGCCCGACGGCTCATCGATCAAGCCCAGGCCCGCCAGCAGACCCCCTCGACGGGAGCGCTCGGCGGACGGTACGACTCGCGGGGCCGGTCCGAGGACGTGCCGGCAGACGAAGCTGGTCTGCTGGCCTGTTCTCGGACCGGTCCCGTGAGGGTTCATGCTGCGATGGCGTGGTTCTGGTAGCTGGTCTGGGCGTCGAGCGGCGTGCGGTGGACCAGCTCGTTCTTCAGTGCGGCGAAGAAGGACTCGGCCAGGGCGTTGTCCCAGCAGACACCGGTACGTCCCGTCGAACCACTCACCCCGCGAGTCAACCGAAGCAGGGGCAGGCCCGAGGACTCCTCCGAGGGCCTGATGGTCCACGTCCTGAACAAGGGGAGCAAGTTCGGTGACGACGGGGACCAGGAGTGGGCCACCCGCGTCTACGACGAGGACTCCCAGCGCCCCGGGCGCGTCAGCGGCTACGCCTCCAACCCCGCGGCGGTGAGGGCACGGGCTCCTACGACCAGGGCGGCCTCGACCCAGAGGAGTGGGTGGTGGCCACCGCGGTCTACGACACCACCACCAAGGGCGAGGACGGGTGGGGCACCGTGACGATGTACCGCGATGGGGAGAAGGTCAACACCGACTCCCTCGGCGGGAAGTACGAGGTCACGCCGGAGGATGGCGGCTCGCCGCTGTTCGTCGGCGGCGGCTCCGACGATGACCTCTTCGACGGCGCGATCGGCGCCGTCGTGGTCTACCCCACCGCGCAGAGCGACGAGCAGATCGCCGCCCGCGCGGACGTGGCCCTGGCCAAGTAGCGCCACCACCGCCGGCCCTGCCGGTGGACCACTGATGAGGCCCTGGCCGCGCACCTCGCGGCCAGGGCCTCACCACGCCGGTGGACTGGCGCTCAGGCCGGCTCGCCCTCGTCCTCGTCAAGCTGGCGACGCCGGCGCCGCGCCTCGCGGCGGTGGTGGCCGGCCCAGGTGCTCAGCGGAACCTCCACGGGCTCGGCGGCCCACTCCTCCAGCGGCACCGCGACCAGCTCACGCGGCGCCGGCTCGGCCACCGGGCCCCGCCAGGGCTCGAGGAGGGAGGCGTCGTCGAGCAGGTACGCCAGGTGACGGCGGTTCGCGAGCACCCGCAGCTGCGCCTCCGCGGCGGCGCGCACCGCC
>JBBSRD010000077.1:0-10687 GCA_038243415.1 Actinomycetales bacterium
AACGCGCTCGCCGAGTTCGCCAGCATCTGTGCGCCCTGGCTGATCACCAGCTTCGCCGTCGGCGGCCTCGTCATGCTGCCGGCGATCTCCCAGGCGGCCGCAGGGACGACCGTCGTCGACGGGTGGAGCGGCTTTCTCCAGATCGGCGGGGACAGCATCTTCACGGGCAAGACCCCCGACGGTGCGGCGGGCATCAGCCTCCTGGGGATCATCGGGTACTCCTGGGGTGCCAACAGCTTCGCGCACACCGGCATGATCGACATGTCGCTCCTGCGATATGCCAAGAAAAGCTGGTACGGCTACATGTCCGGCACCGGGATGTTCCTCGGCCACTTCATGGCGTGGATCTCGGCCGGCTTCATGGGCGCCGCCGCCGCCGTCATCGTGAAGACGAGCATCGAGGTCATCGAGCCCGGGACCGTGGCGTTCCAGGCTCTCGGCTACGCCGGCCTGGTGGTCGTCGTCGTCGCCGGCTGGACCACGGCCAACGCCAACCTGTACCGCTCCGGGCTGGCCGCGCAGGGCGTCTTCCCCCAGCTCTCGCGCAAGAAGGCGACCCTGATCATCGGCATCATCGTCCTCGCCGCCAGCGTCTTCCCGTTCATCTACCGCAACTACCTGATCTTCGTCACCTACGCGGGGATCACCCTGGTACCGGTCGGCGGGATCCTCTTCGCCTCGTACTGGATCCTCCCGCGGCTCGGGATGACGACGTGCTGGGCGCGCTACAAGGGCGTGACCAACACCGCCGCGCTCCTGTCGTGGGGGATCTCGCTCGCTGTCGCCGCGCTGTCGGTGGGCTTCGGGATCTTGCCCGTGTACTTCGCCTACATCCCCGCTTTCATCCTCAGCATCATCCTGTACATCCTGCTGTCGAAGAAGATGGGGGCGTCCGAGCAGTACCCCGAAGAGGAGGCGGCCGACGAGCTCTTCCAGGAGCGGGTGCACGTCTTCCACGAGAAGGAGGCTGCGAACACTCCCACCGAGGTCGACGCGAAGGACCACAGGACGCTCACCAGCGTGCTGAAGGTGGTGTGGATCGTCTCCCTCCTCGTGCTCTTCGGGTTCGCCCTGTCCGTCCTGCTCGGCAGCCCGGACGTCGCGACCTACGAGGCCAACCGTGACTGGTTCTGGTGGGTCGCGATCGCGGTGACGGTCATCTACTTCGGCTCGGCCTACGGGGAGCTGCGCCGCCGCAAGGCCTGGGCCAAGAAGCAGTACTCGGAGCACCACGCCTTGCAGCCCGGTGGCAGCGCGGTCATGTCCGCCTGACGCACCGACCTCCAGACGTTGGCGCTCCTGCTCCTCGGCGCCGTTGATCCGCGTGGTCGGGATGAGCTGTGCGCGCGCGACCACGTCTCCGAGGTGTTGCGCCGCGTCGAAGCGGGGCCAACCGATTCGTTCGAGCGGCGAGGCTCTTCTCGACCCCTCGGTCTGCATCGGTGAGCAGGCTCCGGCAGGCGTCGTGCGCAGCACCAGCGTCGCCTCGATCAGCCAACGTCACGGCCCTCACGATCATCGAGGACCTCGTCGGCGTCCAGCGCGGTGACCAGGTTCGCCTTGGTGCCGCTGGCGACCCCGGTGACGTGGGCGCCGGCGACCTTGGCGAGCTGCACGGCGAAGCTGCCCACCCCGCCCGAGGCGCCGAGGACGAGCACCCGATGGCCCGCCTGCACGCGGCCGACGTCGTGCAGGGCTTGCAGCGCGGTCGACCCGGAGACCGCCACCGACGCCGCGGCGACCATCGAGACGTCCCCACGGACCCGGCTGAGCTTGTCCTCGCGGGCCACCGCGAACGGCGCGAAGCTCCCGATCCCGATGCCGAGCACCCGCTGGCCGGCGCGCAGGCGGGTGACGCCGGGACCGGTCGCGACGACGACGCCGGCCAGGTCGAGCCCCGGCACGCGCCGACGCGGACGTCGCAGCCCGACGAGCAGCCGCACCAGCCAGGGCGTGCCGGTCATGAGGTGCCAGGTGCCGCGGTCCACGCCGGCGGCGCGGACCTCGACGAGCACCTGCCCGCGGCCGGGCACGGGGACCGGGACGTCCGCGGTGGCGAGCACGTCGGGTGGTCCGTACCGGTCCTGGACCACGGCGCGCATCTGCGCCGCCGGCACCTGCGAGGTTGTCACCACGGGTCTCTCCTCACGTGACGTACTAAGTACGACTGGAAGTGGTGACGCTAGTCATACTTAGTACGATGCGTCAATGCCACGACGACCCTCACCCGCTCGGTGAGCCCGTCCGCCGCGGGCTCACCCCGGCGAGCCCCGCTGACCCGCGACCGCGTGCTCGCCGCGGCGGTCGCTCTGGCCGACCGCGAGGGCGTAGCCGGGCTGACGATCCGGGCGCTGGCCTCCGAGCTCGACGTCAGACCGATGACGCTCTACCACCACGTGGCGAACAAGGAGGCGATCCTCGACGGCATCGTCGACCGGGTCTTCGCCGAGATCGACCTGCCGCCGACCGGCGTCGGGTGGCGCGAGGCCATCAGCCGGCGCTGCACGTCGGCGCGCGCGGTGCTGGCGGCCCACCCCTGGGCGACCGCGCTGATGGAGACGCGCACGTCACCGGGGCCCGCCACCCTGGACCACCACGAGGCGGTGCTGGTCTGCCTGCGCCGCGGCGGCCTGTCGGTGACGCTGACGGCGCACGCGTACGCGGTGCTCGGCTCCTTCGTCTACGGCTTCGCGCTGCAGGAGGCGGGTCTGCCGCTCGAGGGTCCGGAGCAGGTCGCCGGGCTGGCCGAGCAGATCCTCGCCGGGATGCCGGAGGAGCGCTACCCCTTCCTCACCGAGCTCACCCGCGAGCACGTCCTGCGCCCCGGCTACGACTTCGGCACCTCCTTCACCGTCGGCCTCGACCTGCTCCTCGACGGCCTGAGCGCAGCGGCAGAGGGGGAGGGGGCGCTCACGTGAGGGCGTCGCTCGTCCCGGCGCGGCGCCGTCGCGCCAGGAGCCACATCGCCGCCGCGGCGAGGACCGTCCACCCCAGCCCGGAGAGCAGCCACAGCGCCGGGCCGTTCCCGCCGGCGAAGGCCGGGTCGACCTGCTCCGCCAGCATGGCGACCATCACCGTGGCGTGCAGCCCGCCGTGGATCCCCACCGCGATCCACAGCGACCGGGTCAGCAGCGACAGGGCGCCGGCGGCCAGGCCGAAGCCGAGGGGCATCGCCAGGTACATCACCCGCTCGTCCCAGCCCTGCTGCCCGCCGTTCGAGGCGAGGTGGATGGCGGCGAACGACGCCCCGGAGACCAGCACCGCGGGCAGCGGACGCATCCGCAGCGACCGCAGGAGGTAGCCGCGGAAGATCAGCTCCTCGGGGACGGTCTGGAGCAGGAACGCGGCCGTCAGGCCGCCGAAGATCACCTTCCACACCGGGACGCCGTCGATGCCGGCGCCCTCGTGGCGGAGCACGCCCGCGGCGCTCGCGGGGGCGTCGGCCGCGACGAGCACCACCGCGCTGATGAGGATGCCGAGCCCGAGCAGCGGCAGGCTTCGCCGGTCGAAGCGCCAGCCGACGTTACGCAGGCGGCGCCCGCCGTCGAAGCGGGCCAGCAGCGCCACCCCGCCGAGCGCGACGAGCAGGGTGAGCAGGCCCATGGCCACCGTCACCACGACCGCGAGAGCCGTCAGCCCCGGCGTGCTCGGCTGGTCGATCTGCTCCATGCCGGGGACGAGGAGGAACAGGAGCTGGGAGTAGATGGCGGCGAACAGCAGGATCGGGCAGACCAAGACCTGCACGAATCAGGGCCAGCGCGAGCGTGGGCCAGGGTGCTGCGCGGTGGGGGCCACCCCCGTCGACGGGAAGCGGATGCTCACGCTGCGCTCCCGACCGCCGGCTCGCTGCGCCGTGCGTACGCCACCATGGCCACGACGGCGACGACCGTGTAGAGCAGGCCCGTCAGCAGCCACGACGCGGGGCCGTTGCCGATCGCGAACGCGGGGTCCACCCGCTCGAGCAGCTCGGCGCTCAGCAGCGTCGCGTGCGCGCCGCCGTGAATTCCCACGGCCACCCACAGCGACCCGGTGAGCAGCGACAGCGCGCCCGCGGCGAGGCCGAAGCCGATCGGGTCGGCCAGGTACACCATCCGCTCGCCCCATCCCTGCTGGCCGCCGCTGGAGGCGAGGTGGAGCGCGCCGAACACCAGCCCCGAGGTCAGCACCGCGAGCACCGGGCGCATCCGCAGGGAGCCCAGAAGGTAGCCGCGGAAGATCAGCTCCTCGGGGATCGCCTGGAGGAGGAAGGCCTGCGAGAGCCCGACCACCAGCACCGCCCCCACGGGGTCGCCGGCGAGGCTCGCGTCCTCGGTGCGCAGCAGGCCGGCGGCGGTGAGGGGGATGCCGACCGCCACCACGACGACCGCGCTGATGACCATGCCGAGGACGAGCATCGCCGCGGTGCGCCGGTCGAGGCGCCACCCGACGTCCGCCAACCGCCGCCCGCCGTCGAGGCGCAGGAGCAGGGCGACGACGCCGACGGCGAGCAGCGTCGTGGACAGGCACAGCCCCACCATCACCGCGGCGGCCACGGAGACCGGGGTGGAGGGTGCGTCGAGCCGGTCCATGCCGGGGACCAGGCTGAGCGACGCCGGGACGATCAGCGCCGCGAGGAGGAGGACGGGGCAGAGCAGGGCCTGCGCGGGCCACGGCCACCGCGACCTCGGCGCCGCCCTCCCGGCGAGCACGAGGCCGGGCTGCGGAGGGTCGGCGGCGTCCCGCGCTGCGGGGACGGTCGTGGTGGTCACGACCGCAGCCTGGGCGCGGGCACCCCGTCGCCGCATCGAGCCACGGTCATCTTTTCGACGTCAGAAGTCATGACCCGGGTCATGGGTCGAGGGGCGTGCCCGACACCTGTCGCGGGCTACGGTCGCGGGCATGACGGCTCTGCGTGCACCGGCCGGGTCGCCGGCGGCGGCGGGGCTGACCACGGACCGGCGCCTCGCGGTCTCCGGGCGCGCCGCGGTGCTGCTCGACGTGCTCATGGGGCTGTCCGTCCTCGCGGGCCTCTCGTGGGTGGCGACGATGGCGGAGGGCCCGGCGCCGCTGTCGTGGACCGGCGGGTACCTCGTGCTGGTGCTGACGATGGTCTGGCTGTGGGTGGCCAGACGGGTCCTGGAGCGACGCTCGGGGCGTCCGGCCCGCCGGCTCGTCATCGCCTTCGCCGTCCTGGCGCTGCTGAAGCTCTTCGTCTCCGACGGGGCGGGGTCGTGGCCGCTGTTCGCCATGGCCCTGCTCGCCGTGGGCGCCTCCTTCCGGCCGCGGACCGGCGTGGCCCTCGTCCTCGCCGTGCTCGTCGTCCAGCTCACGCTCTTCCTGGTCACGGGCAGGGGCCTGACCAAGACCCTGTCCGAGGTCGCGTCGACCGCGTACGTGTTCGGCTTCCTCCTGGTGCTCGCCTGGCTGGTCGCCGAGCACGCCGCGCAGCGCGAGCGGATCGGCGCGCTGCTGGCCGAGGTCCAGCGCGGCCACGCCGCCGAGATCGAGCTGGTCCTGGCCGACGAGCGCACCCGCTCGGCCCGGGAGCTGCACGACGGCCTGGGGCACCGGCTCAGCATCATGAGCATGTCCCTGCAGTTCGCCGAGCGGATGCGCGAGCGCGACCCCGGTCGCGCGTGGGAGCAGGTGGCCGCTGCGCGGACGCAGGCCGGCGAGGCGCTGACGACCATGCGCCGCTGGGTGCGCGCCCTCAGTCCCGTGCGGGCCGACGGTGGTTCGGTGGCCGACGCTCTCGACGCCATCGCCGAGAGCTTTCGGGGGACGGGGCTGGAGGTCACGGTCGACGCTCCGCAGGACGGCCTGCCCGACCAGGGCGCGACCCTGTTCGTGCACCGCTTCGTCCAGGAGGGCCTGACGAACGTGCTGCGCCACTCCGGGGCCACCCGCGTGGACGTCGCGTGCGTCGTCGCCGACGGCTCCCTGGTGCTCAGCGTCCGCGACGACGGGTCGCCCGGCTCGGAGGGGCGTGACGCGCCGACCAGCGGGTTCGGGCTGCGGTCGCTGTCCGAGCGCGCCGCGGACCTCGGCGGGAGCCTGAGCGCGGCGTGGACGGGTGAGGGTCTTGCGCTGGGTGCGCTGCTCCCGGTGAGCCCGGTGAGCCCTCGCCGGCTGGCGGCGTGATCCGCGTCCTGCTCGTCGACGACCACCGGCTGCTGCGCGACGGTGTGAGGATGCTGCTGGAGACCGTCGACGGCATCACCGTGATAGCAGAAGCAAGCGACGGTCGCGAGGCCCTCACCACGGTCGGGCGTCGTGCGCCCGACGTCGTGCTCACCGACGCCCGGATGCCCGGCATGGACGGGATCGACCTCGTCGGGGCCTGCCGTGACCGGTGGCCGCTGCTGCCCGTCCTGGTGCTGACCACCTTCGACGACGAGGACGTCGTCCACGGGGCGCTGGACGCCGGCGCCGCGGGGTTCCTCCTCAAGGACGTCTCACCGGAGACCCTCGCCGAGGCCATCACCGCCGTGGTGCGCGGGGAGATGGTCGTCGACCCGCGGGTGGCGCGCACGGCGCTGCGGCCCCCGGCGCGCGCCGGCGCCGACCCGCTCGCCGCCCTGACCCGCACCGAGCGGGTGGTGGCCACGCACCTGTCGGCGGGGCGCACCAACCGCGAGATCGCCGACGCCACGGTCGTCGCAGAGAGGACGGTGAAGAACCACGTCTCCGCGGTGGTGCGCAAGCTGGGCCAGCGTGATCGGACGGCCACCGCGCTGCTGGTGCGCGATCACGTCGCCCACGGGTGACGTTCGGCACCCACCGGGCACCGCCGCTGCGCCACGGGCGTGGCGCCACCACGGCCCTACGCGCTGGTCCGTGCGCCGGCCAGGGCGACCGCCAGGGGGTCCGGCGCCAGACCTGCCGCGCGGAACGCCCGGACCTCGGCGCGGGCGGCGTCCACGTCCCTGGTCGAGACGGGCACGCCGTCGAGCCCGGCGCCCGCCGGCCGGGGCAGGAACGCCGTTTTCGTGCCCGGCGAGGTGACCACGAAGGCGGCGGGGGAGCCCGTCGACCGGGCGGCGTCCTCGGCCTGCTCCATGGCTCGCCCGGCGCCGGCGCTGCGTGTCGCCGACCGGAGCTGCTCGGGAGCGTCCTCGGCGCCGCCGATCGCCGCGGCGGCGGCCGTCAGCAGGCGCTCACCCGCGGCGCGGCGCACCGGGTCCTCTGACTCCAGCAGGCTGCGGGCTGCCTCGATCGCGACGGACGCCCACGCCGGACGGTTCGCCCGGCCCGCGGCCCGCACCGACCCGAGGTACCCGGCCGCGGCCCCCACCAGCGCGCCCAGCAGCCCGACCAGCGCCGTGACGATCTGATCGGTCCCCATGACGAGAACTTAGGGCCGGTCGCCGCCGCGCCGACCTCGGCCTCACCCCGGTCGCTCGTGGCGGTCGCCAGGTGCGCGGCCGGCTGAGCGCTGGTGCACTGGGACGGTGAGCCAGCGCATGCCGACCGGTGGCCCCTCGGACTGGCGCGAGCGTCAGCTGCAGGAGGCGCTCGACCGCGGGGACTTCGACAACCTCCCCGGCGCTGGCAAACCGCTCACCGGGCTCGGGCGTCCGCTCTCCGCGGGCGACTGGGCGGTGCGCTGGGCCCGGCGCACCGGCGGCGACCTCACGGCCGCTCTCCCTCTGGCGCTCGCGATGCGCCGCGAGCGAGAGCAGCTGGTGGCCGCGATCCCGACGCTGGGCTCGCCGGGGCAGGTGCGAACGCTCGTCGCGGACTTCAACGTCCGCCTGGACCAGGGCTACCGGCGCCCCCAGGCGGACCCGCCGCTGGCGGTGCCCTTCCTCGACGTGGAGAAGCAGGTCCAGCGGTGGAGCGAGGCCCAGCCGGAGGTGCCTCCGGAGCCACCGGTCGAGACCAGGCGGCTGAAGCGGCCCGTGCGCCGGTGGGGCCGCCGACGCCAGTGAGGAGGAGGCTCAGTCGAAGAGTGCGGCCACGGTGATCTCGAAGCCGGGGACGACGTCGCGGCCCGACAGCAGGTCGTGACCAGCCAGCAGCCGGACGTGGCCTCCAGGTGAGTGGACGGCGACGGTGCGGGCAGCCGGGTAGACCACCCAGACCTCGCGGGTCCCGGCGTCCAGCCAGGCCGTGGCCTTCGAGAGCACGGCGCTGGCGCGGTCCGAGGGGCTCACCACCTCGACGGCGAGGTCGGGTGCCATCTCGAGGAAACCGGTCCGCTGGCCAGCGGGTGGGAGCCGCTCCGCAGCGACGAACGCGGCGTCGGCGGCCCGAACGGTGTCA
This sequence comes from Actinomycetales bacterium, assembly GCA_038243415.1. Classification (GTDB taxonomy): domain Bacteria; phylum Actinomycetota; class Actinomycetes; order Actinomycetales; family Quadrisphaeraceae; genus CADCUY01. The sequence goes on from JBBSRD010000077.1 coordinate 8,245, forward strand.
GGCGCGCGGGAGAGGAGGAACCCGGTCTCCGCGGCGAGCACCTTCCCCAATCCTGCTCGTCGGACGTGACCGCCGAGCTCGATGCAGATCCCGGCAGCGATGTCCCCGTGCTCGAACCCTGCAGGCGCCATCTCGATGATCTCCCCGTCCACGAGCTCGCGTCGTCGTCCGTCGTCGGGCATCGTCGCCAGGTCTTCCGCGGTGGTGCGCACCGCTGCATCGGCCGTCATCGGTCCAGTCTATGGCGCTGGCAGCGTCCCACCAGGGTCAGCGCAGCGCGGCCAGGGCCTTGCGGATCCGCTTCTCCGAGACCGGACCGCTGGTGCCCAGGGTCTGGGCGAAGAGCGAGACCCGCAGCTCCTCGAGCTGCCAGCGCAGCGCGGTGACGTCGGGGTCGGCGCGCCGGTCGGGCGCCAAAGAGGCGACGGCGGCGTCGATGTCGGCGGCGAGGCGCTGCACGACGCCGGTGCGGTCGCGGTCGCGGGTGGCGTCGGCGGGCAGGGCGCCCAGGCGACGGGTGATCGCGGCGAGGTAGCGCAGCAGGTCCGGCAGGCGGGCCGACCCGGCCGCGGCGACGAACCCCGGGCGCACCAGCGCGGCGAGCTGGGCGCGGACGTCGGTGACGGCGGCGAGGACGCGCAGGTCGGTGGGGCCGTCCACGGAGCGCTGGGCGTCGGCGGCGGCGGCGATGACGCGCGTGGCGGTGCGGGTCGCGGCGAGCACCGCGGGCACCAGCTGCGGGCGGACCCGGGCCAGCACGGCGTCGAACGCGGCCCGGTCGCGCACGCTGCCCGCCTGCTCGCCGGCGAGCTCGGCGACGACGGCGTCGGTGATGTCGGCGACCAGCGCGGCCACGGAGCCGTGGGGCGCACGGGCCAGCGCCAGGCGGGCGACGGGGTCGGCGTTCTCGGAGGCCTCGAGCACGTCGCGCACGGGCGTGGGCAGCGCGAGGCGCAGCAGGCGCAGCACCCCGCGCGGGTGGGAGCGGGCGGCAGCCTCGGCGGACTCCAGGACGGTGACGCCGGCGCTCTCGCCCTCGTCGGCCAGCGCCGGGTAGCCGACGACGCGGCGCCCGTCGGTGGTGGTGACCGCCACGTCCTCGGGGAGCGGGCCCAGGTCCTCGGGCCAGGTGGTCAGGGCGGAGCGGCGCAGGTCGGCGACCTGCGGGGCGCCCCCGGCCTGCGCCGCAGGGCCGTTCTCGGCGCGCCCCCCACCGCTGACCGCCCGGGCCACCGAGGCGCGCAGCTGGGGGCGGACCTGCTCGCGCAGCGCCGCGAGGTCGGTGCCCCGCGCGATGACGGACCCGTCGTCGCCCTGGATCGCGAAGGTGGTGCGCAGGTGCGCCGGGACCTTGTCCCACGCCCAGGCGGGCGCCGGCACGTCGACGCCGCGGACGGCTCTCACCGCTGCGGTCAGCGCCTCGAGGAAGGAGCCGCTCGCCCGGGCGGCCTCCAGGTGGGCCACCACGGAGCGCGCGGTGTCCGGCACCGGCACCAGCTGCACGCGCAACGGCTTGGGCAGGGCGCGCAGCAGCGCGGTCACCAGCTCCAGGCGCAGGCCCGGCACCTGCGCCTCGAACCCTGCGGCGTCGAGGTCACCGAGCACCGCGACCGGCACGTGGATCGTCACGCCGTCGTCCGCGTCGCCGGGGGAGAAGCGGTAGGACACGTCGAACGTCGCGCTCTGCGTGGTCCACGAGGTGGGGAACTGCGCGTCCACGTCGCCCAGGGACCCACCGTCGCCCGCGAGCAGCTCGCCCTCGGTGATCGTCAGCGCGTCGGGGTGATCGCGCCGGGTGGTGCGCCACCACCGCTCGAAGGTCCGCGCGTCGACGATGTCCGCGGGCACCCGCGCCTCGTAGAGGGCGAGCAGCGTCTCCTCGTCGGCCACCAGGCCGCGGCGCCGGGTCCGGTCCTCCAGCTCGGCGACGCGCGCCAGGCGCTCACGGTTCGCGGTGATGACCTCGTGGTCGCTGCTCCACTCCCCGCCCACCAGGGCGTGGCGGATGAACAGCTCGCGGGAGACCTCCGGGTCGATGCGCGCGTAGTCCACGGTGCGCCCGGTGATGACGGGCAGGCCGAAGAGCGTGGCGCGCTCGGTCGCCACCGCCGCGGCCCGCTTGGCCTCCCAGCGGGGCTCGGAGTACGTGCGCACCATGAGGTGCGCCCCGGCCCGCTCGACCCACACCGGGTCGATGCGCGCGCACGTGCGCGCCCACAGCCGGTTGGTCTCGACGAGCTCGCCGGAGACCACCCACGCCGGCGGCTTCTTGGACAGCGCCGAGCCGGAGACGATGGCGAACCGGGTGCCGCGGGCCCCGAGGAACTCCGCCGGGCCGCGGCGACGCGCCTCCTTCTTGCCCGCGGGCGCCGCCCCGCCCTTCGGCTCGCGGACGTCCTTGTAGCCGATCTGGCTCAGCAGCCCCGAGAGCACCGCCTGGTGG
>JBBSRD010000078.1:0-10511 GCA_038243415.1 Actinomycetales bacterium
CGGTCCTCGTCCTCGATGCCGGCCTCCTCGGCGGCCTGGGCGCGGGCCATCTGCTGCTCGAGGTCGGCGATCTCGGTGTACTGGATGCGCGAGGCGGTCTCGTAGTCGGTGTCGCGCACGGCCCGGTCGTAGCGGACGCGGGCGTCGTCGAGCTGGGCCTTCAGCTCGCCGACCCGGTTGAGGCCGGCCTTCTGGGCGTCCCAGCGCGCGGTGAGGGTGGCGAGGGCCTCGGTGCGGTCCCCGAGGTCGGTGCGGAGCTTCTCCAGGCGGGCCACCGACGCGGGGTCCGACTCGGCCTCCAGGGCGAGCTCCTCCATCTTGAGGCGGTCGACGCTGCGGCTGAGCTCGTCGATCTCCTCCGGGGAGGAGTCGATCTCCATGCGCAGGCGCGAGGCGGCCTCGTCGACGAGGTCGATGGCCTTGTCGGGGAGCTGGCGACCGGAGATGTAGCGATCCGACAGCGTGGCGGCGGCGACGAGCGCGGCGTCGGTGATCTCCACCTTGTGGTGGGCCTCGTAGCGCTCGTTGAGGCCGCGGAGGATGGCGACGGTGTCCTCGACGGACGGCTCGCCGACGTAGACCTGCTGGAAGCGGCGCTCCAGGGCGGCGTCCTTCTCGATGTTCTGGCGGTACTCGTCGAGCGTGGTGGCCCCGACGAGGCGCAGCTCGCCGCGGGCGAGCAGGGGCTTGAGCATGTTGGCGGCGTCCAGGCTCCCGTCGGAGCCCGACGCGCCCGCGCCGACGACGGTGTGGAGCTCGTCGATGAAGGTGACGACCTCGCCGTCGGCCCCGCGGATCTCGTCGAGGACGGCCTTGAGGCGCTCCTCGAACTCCCCGCGGTACTTCGCGCCGGCGACCATGGCGCCGAGGTCGAGGGAGATGAGGCGCTTGCCGCGCAGGGACTCGGGGACGTCGCCGTCGACCATGCGCTGGGCGAGGCCCTCGACGACGGCGGTCTTGCCGACGCCGGGCTCGCCGATGAGGACGGGGTTGTTCTTGGTGCGACGGCTGAGCACCTGGACGACGCGGCGGATCTCGGCGTCGCGGCCCACCACCGGGTCCAGGCGGCCCTCGCGGGCGACGGCGGTGAGGTCCACGCCGTACTGCTCGAGCGCCTTGAAGCTGGCCTCGGGGTTGTCGGAGGTGACCTTGGCACCGCCGCGGACGCCCGGAAGGGCGTCGAGCAGGGCCTCCCGCCCCGCACCGGCGCGTCGCAGGATCGCGGCCGCGGGGTCGTCGGAGGTCGTGGGGCGGGTGCTGGAGCGCTGGTCGCCGGTGCTCGGGGCGATGCCGAGGAGCAGGTGGTCCGCGGAGACGAAGGAGTCGCCGAGGCGCTCGGACTCCTCGCGGGCGACGGTGAGCGCGCTCAGCCCGGCACGGGAGAGCTGCGGGCTGGAGACGGAGGTCCCCGAGGCGCTGGGCAGCGCGCTCAGGGCGCGGGCGACCTCGCGGTGGACGGACGCGACGCCCACCCCCACGGCCTCGAGCAGGGAGGCGGCGACCCCTCGGGCGTCGATGAGGGCGGCCAGCAGGTGCAGGGGCTCGACCTGGGGGTTCCCAGCCTCGACGCAGGCGGACGCAGCGGTGGCCATGGCCTCCTGCGCCTTGGTGGTGAGCTTCAGCTCCACGGTGTCTCCCGGTGCTCGATGATGATGACTTGAGCCTGGGTGACTCAACTATGAGGTGCAACGCCGCACGGGGAGAACCTCTTCCAAGCACGAACCTGACCCACCAGGGCCGACCAGCCTGACCATCACGGTGACCGTGCAGGAGGCCGAGACCCGCCTCTCCCAGCTCCTGGCCCGGGTGGAGACCGGGGAGGGGGCGCAGGAGCTGACGACCTCCACGCGCCGCTCGCGCCCGGGCGATCAGGCCCGGGCGCGCACCGCGAGCACCGGACCGGCGCCCCGCCGGGACTTGGCGGCGTAGAGGGCGTCGTCCCCCGCGCGCATGAGGTCGCGCGCGTCGACGGTCTCACCGGCCGCCGCGACGGCCACGCCGCAGGACAGCGACGTCCCGTGCTCGGCGTGACGGGCGCGGTCGCACCAGTCCCGGGCCACGGCGAGGGCCTCGGACGCGTCGAGACCAGGCAGCACCACGACGAACTCGTCCCCCCCGAGACGCCCCGCCAGCGCGGACGGGTGGTGGGTGGTGACGACGCGCGCCGCGGAGGCGACGCGGAGCAGGGCGTCGTCACCCGCGGCGTGCCCCCGGGTGTCGTTGCAGATCTTGAGCCCGTCGACGTCACCGACGAGCAGGGACAGCGGGACCCCGGCGGTCCGCGTCGCCACGAGGTGGGCGGCGAGGTGCTCGTCGAGAGCGCGGCGGTTGGCCAGCCCGGTCATCGCGTCGGTGCTCGCCTGGGCCTGCACCGCCCGCCACGCGTCGGCCTGGGCGAGCCCCGCCGCCACGAGCGCCACGATCACGGCAGCGAGGTCGGAGTCGCCGTCGTCGAACGCGGGCGCCTCGTGACCGCGGGCAGCCCAGAGCTCACCCCACACCTGACCGGCGACGATGATCGGGGTCTTCAGCGACGACGCCTTGCCGACCGAGCGCAGCAGAGCCTTCTCGGCGGGCTCGGCCTCTGGATCGTCGAGCCGGGTGGCCCAGCGCACCATGCGACCTCCGTTGAAGCACGCCATCGTCTCGGGGAAGTCCTCGACGCGGTAGGTCTCCCCCACCGGCCAGCGCTCCTCCCACGGCCCCAGGTCCCCGACGTTCACGACGGTGGTGATCATCGTCCCGTCGCGGTCCACCTTGCTGATGGACAGCGAGTCGGCGAGCAGCAGGTCGCACGCGGTCTCGGCGACCGCCTCGACGAGGTCGGACTCGCCGGTCGTCGTGGTGACCAGCGAGGCGAGGCGCAGGAGGGCGCGCAGAACGTCCGGGTCGGCGCGGGAGAGCTCGTCAGCACCGCCGCGCCGCTCCGGGCGACCCACGTCTGCCGGGCGACCCGCGTCTGCCGGTTGGCTCACCGTCACACCATCGGTCTCCGCTCGTAGAACCTGAACCTTTGACGCTGCACGGCGCCACGTCTGGTCGTGGGCCGCGGCACCAACCCCTTCGCCGGCTCCCTCAGTGCGGGTTCGCCGAGTCGGCGCCGCCCGCGGGGCCGCCCACGTCCTGGCGCTCCTCGGACCCGTCACCGCCCCACAGGGTGTGGAAGGTGCCCGGGCCGTCGACCCGCGCGTACGTGTGGGCACCGAAGAGGTCCCGCAGGCCCTGCACCAGCGCCGCCGGCAGCCGGTCGCGGCGCAGCGCGTCGTAGTAGGCCAGCGCCGAGGAGAACCCCGGAGCGGGGACGCCGATGGTCGCGGCCGTCGCCACCACCCGGCGCCAGGAGTCCTGCGCGTCGTCGACGGCCTCGGCGAAGTACTCGTCGAGCAGCAGCGAGGCCAGCTGCGGGTGCGCGTCGTAGGCGGCCCGGATCCGGTCGAGGAACCTGGCGCGGATGATGCACCCGCCCCGCCAGATCGTGGCCATCATGCCCTTGTCCACGTCCCAGCCGTACTCGGCGCTGCCGGCGGCGATCATGTCGAAGCCCTGCGCGTAGGCCACCACCTTCGAGGCGTAGAGGGCGTTCCTCACGTCGTCGACGAAGCGGTCGGCCTCCTCCCCGGTGACCTGGCCCGACGGGCCGGTCAGCAGGCCCGCGGCCGCCACGGCGGCGCGCTGGTCGGCGGCCCCGGAGAGCGAGCGGGCAAACACGGCCTCGGCGATGCCGGTGACCGGCACGCCCAGGTCGAGCGCGGTCTGCACCGTCCAGCGCCCGGTGCCCTTCTGCTCCGCCTGGTCGACGACGACGTCGACCAGGGGCTGCCCCGTCCGCTCGTCGGTCTTCGCGAGCACGCGGGCGGTGATCTCGATGAGGAAGGACTCCAGGTCCCCCTCGTTCCACCGCTGGAACACCTCGGCCAGCGCTGCCGGCTCCATGCCGAGGCCCTGGCGCAGGAGGTCGTAGGACTCCGCGATGAGCTGCATGTCCGCGTACTCGATGCCGTTGTGCACCATCTTCACGAAGTGGCCGGCGCCGTCCGGGCCCACGTAGGTGCAGCACGGCGTGCCGTCGACGTCGACGGCGATGGACTCGAGGATCGGCCCCAGCGCCTCGTAGGCCTGCGTGGAGCCGCCCGGCATGATCGACGGGCCCTCGAGCGCGCCCTCCTCTCCGCCGGAGACGCCCGCCCCGACGAAGTTCAGGCCGTGGTCGCGCAGCGCGGCCTCGCGGCGGCGGGTGTCGGCGAAGTGGGCGTTGCCGCCGTCGACGACGATGTCGCCCTCCTCCAGCAGCGGCACCAGCTCGTCGATCACGGCGTCGGTGGCCTTGCCGGCCTTCACCATGATCATCACTCGGCGGGGCTTCTTCAGCGACGCCACGAAGCCCTCGAGGCCGTCGGAGGCCACGAAGTCCCCCTCGTCACCGAACTCCGCGACCAGCTCGTCGGTGCGGGCCTGGGTGCGGTTGTGCAGGGCCACGGTGTGGCCGTGGCGGGCGAAGTTGCGCGCGAGGTTGCGCCCCATCACCGCGAGCCCGGTGACGCCGATGTCCGCGGCGCCCTCGCGGGTCACGGACGGCTCGCTGGTCTTCTCGCTGCTCTGCGTCATGGTCAGCATCCTGCCGTGCGGGTTTCGATGAGCCAACCTGGCGTTCGATACGTCATGCTGTGACCGCTTTGTCGCTGCGCGTCCCGCAGCGGCGCGCGGGCTCGGTGGACGGGAGGGGTGGCGGTGGTCCTGGGCTGGAGCCTGTGGGGCCTCGGGATGGCGGGCGTCCTCGGCATCGCGCTGCGCGCAGCGACCTCGAGCGCCCGCCGCACCGTGGCCCTGCCCGGCCTGCTCGCGGCCCTGCTGCTGAGCGTCGGGCAGCTTTTCACGCTCCTGGCGGCGCCGGGTCCTGGGCTCACGACCGGCGCGTGGGTCTGCGGGGCCGTGGGGATCACCCTCTTCGTCGCCGCGACCATCACCATGCTCCGGATCTACCTGCGCCTGGACGCTCTGCACGAGTGGTTGGACCTCAGCAGCGGCATCCTCCTCGCGGTGTCGATCGTCTTCGCGGTCGCGCTCGACCCGCTCGCCAGCGGATCCGGGCTGTCCCTGGGTGGGGCGGCGCAGCTGCTGTCGCTCCCGGCGCTCACCGTCGTCGCCCTGGTCATCGCCGCGCTCGCCTTCCACGCGGTCGGCGTGACGCGCCAGCCCCGGGGCGTCGCCTTCCTCGGCGCGATGGCCCTGCTGCTGCTCTCGACGAGCGCCGCCGCGCTCGCCGCCGCTGCGCCGAGGGACGGGGCGTTCGTGGGCGTGGAGCAGGCGGCGCTGGCCGGGACCCTGGTGCTGCTCTGCGTCACCGGGTGGACCCCGGAGCCGCCCGTGGTCGCCGCCGAGCCGGTGGACACGGTGGTCCGCGGGCGCCTGGTCCAGCTGGTCATCATCGGCGTGCTGCTGGGGATCGACCGCGCCGCCGACCTTCCTCTGCTGAGCATCGTCCTGGCGCTGGCGGCGCTGGCGGTGCAGGTGGTCAGCATCGCCCTCGTCCACCGGCTCGTGACGAGCCTGCGGGCCACGCGGAAGGAGGCGGTGACCGACGAGCTGACGGGCCTGGGCAACCGACGCGCGCTGACCCGCGCCCTGCGGACGGTCGACGGCGGCGCCGCCGCGGCGCTGGTGCTCATCGACCTCGACCGCTTCAAGGTGGTGAACGACCTGCTCGGCCACGCCGCGGGGGACGAGCTCCTGCGCCAGGTCGCACAGCGCCTGCGCGAGCGCAGCAGCCCCCTCGAGGTCCTGGTCCGCCAGGGCGGCGACGAGTTCGCCCTCGTGGCCGCCGACGCCACCGCCGCCCAGTCGACCGCCCGGGCCCGCGCCATCGCCACGCGCCTCGCCGCGCCCTTCGTCCTCGCGGGACGCCCCGTCACGGTCGCCGCGAGCATCGGGATCGCCGCGGCTCCCGAGCACGCGCGCACGGCTGAGGAGCTTCTCCGGAAGGCCGACGCCGCGATGTACGCCGCCAAGGAGGACGGCGTGGGCCCGCAGGTCTACGACCGGGCCACCGACCAGGCCCGCCGCGACGAGCTGGCGCTCGCCGCCGACCTGCGCCGCGCCATCGGCACCGACGAGCTGGTCGTCGTCCTCCAGCCCCAGATCGAGGTCGCCACCGGGGCCGTGGTCGGGCTCGAGGCTCTCGCCCGGTGGAACCACCCGGTGCTCGGCGTGCTGGGCGCTGACAGCTTCCTGCCCGTCGCTGCGCGGCACGGCTTCATGGAGGCGCTCACCACGCAGGTGCTCCACGAGGCCCTGCGGGTCCGCCGCGGCCTCCAGCGCGGCGAGGGTCCGTGCCGGGGGGCGCGCGTCAGCGTCAACGTCTCGGCGGCCTCCCTCCACCACAGCGACCTCGTGACCACCGTGGCCCAGGCCCTGGCAGAGCACGACACCCCGCCTCGCGCGCTGACCCTGGAGATCACCGAGACTGAGCTCATGGTCGACCCGGCGGCCAGCCGGCGCGTGGTGGTCGCGCTCGTCGACCTGGGCGTGGGCGTCAGCATCGACGACTACGGGACCGGCTACTCATCGCTGGCGTACCTGAGGGACCTCCCGGTCACCGAGCTCAAGCTCGACCGCTCGTTCCTCACCGCGCTGACCACCGACCCGAGGAACGCCGACATCGTGGGGAGCACCGTCGACCTGGCCCACAGCCTCGGCCTGCGCCTGGTGGCCGAGGGGGTCGAGGACCGGCGCACGCTCGACGCCCTCGTCGCCCTCGGCGCCGACGTCACGCAGGGGTACTACCACTGCGGGCCGCTCCCGGCCTCGACGCTCGCGACCTGGACGGGCCGCGGCGAGACGCCAGGCTCGGCTCCCGCGTCGCAGCCCACCGCAGCGGTGACCTGAGCGTCGCGCCCCAGGACCGTTTCAGCGCTGGGGGCGCCACACCACCAGCGCGCCGCCGGCGGGGCCGGGGGTCCGCGCGGCCCGGCGGCCCCGGCGCACCGCGACGGTGTCCCCCGCGGACCCGGCGGCGAACACCCGGGCGGAGCGCCCCGCCAGGCCCAGCGCCACGTCGAGGTCGGCGCGCAGCGCAGCCACCTCGTCGCGGAGCGCGGCGGCCCTGGCCTCCAGGGCGATGATGCGCTGGATCCCTGCGAGGTTCACGCCCTCCTCCTGGCTCAGGCGCTGCACCTCGCGCAGGAGCGCGACGTCGCGGGCGGAGTACCGCCGCCCGCGCCCCGCGGTGCGCGAGGGACTCACCAGTCCCAGGCGGTCGTACTGGCGCAGGGTCTGCGGGTGCATCCCCGCGAGCTCCGCGGCGATCGAGATGACGTAGACGGGCCGGCGCTCGTGGGCCGCGGACTCCTCGGTCCCCCCGGCGCTCACCGGAGGCCCCTGACCGGCCCCCGGCGCGGGATCATGACGTGCTGGAGGCGCGGACCGACGCGGCGGCGGCGCGCTCCAGGAGCTGCTCGCGGGGGTTCGGGGCGCCGGCGGTCGCCGCGGCGAACGCCTGCACCGCGGCGCGCGCGTCGTCGTCCAGGCGCTGGGGCACCGCCACCGTGGTGGTCACCAGGAGGTCGCCCGTCGAGCCGGACCGCGAGACCCCGCGGTCGCGGACCCTCAGGGTCCGTCCGGACGGGGTCCCGGCCGGGACGCGCACCGTCACCGTCGCGCCGTCGAGGGTGGGCACCTGGACGTCGGCGCCCAGCGCGGCCTCGGCGAAGGTGACGGGGACGGCCACCCGGAGGTCGTCGCCGTCGCGGGTGAAGACCGCGTGAGGGCTCACCGAGACGGTGAGCATGAGGTCGCCGGCGGGGCCGCCGCCCGGGCGGGGGCGACCGCGGCCCCGGATCCGGACCTTCGCGCCGTCGCGGATGCCCGCGGGGACGTTGGCGCGGACGGTCCGGCCCTCGACGGTGAGCTCGAGTGTGGCGCCGAGGACGGCCTGGGCGAAGGAGATCTGCGTGGAGGACTGGAGGTCCACCGGGCGTGAGGGGCCCTGGCCGTAGCCGGAGGGTCGCCTGCCCGCGGGGCCGGCGCCACCACCCTCGGCGAAGAGCCCGGAGAGGAGGTCCTCCATGCCCGGGGGGACACCGCCCTGGCCGCCCGGACCACTGGGCGCACCGGCCCTAGTGCGGGGTGCGCCCTCGTACCGGGCGCGCTGGGAACCACCGGTGAACAGTCCCCCGAGCAAGTCCTCGAAGCCGGCGGATCCTGCTGAGGCGCCCGGACCGCCGGCGGTGAAGCGGGCGCCGGACCCCATGGCACGCACCGAGTCGTACTGGCGGCGCTGCTCGGGGTCGGAGAGGATCGCGTAGGCCTCGCCCACGTCCTTGAAGCGGCGCTCGGCGGCGGCGTCACCGGGGTTGGCGTCGGGGTGGAGGGTGCGGGCCTTCTTGCGGTACGCCTTCTTCACCTCAGAGGCGTCAGCGGTCTTGCTCACGCCCAGGAGGGCGTAGAAGTCCTTCTCCAGCCAGTCCTGGCCGGCCATGGCGGCTCCTGATCGTCTCGTGGGTGCGGTGAAGAGCAGTGTGGCGGACGAGAGGCGCTCCCGTCGCCCACCCGGAGCGGGTGGTCGACGGGAGCGCGACCGGATCAGGCCGGTGAGGCCACCGAGACCCGGGCGGGGCGCAGGGTGCGCGCGCTCGCCCCGGTCATGCGGTACCCCAGCTGCAGCACCTGGTTGACCACGGACGGCGAGCCCTCCGCCATGGACTCGTCCGTGCTGGCCATGAACGCCTCGTGGACCGCGGGGTCGAACTCCTCGCCCGCAGCGCCGTAGGCCTCCAGGCCCAGGCGGGCGGTCGCCGCCTCGAGCTTGCCGGCGATGGCCGCGAAGGAACCCTCGCCGAGGTCGCCGTGCTGGCGCGCCAGGTCGATGTCGTCGAGGACCGGCAGGAGCTGCTCGAGCACCGCCGCGACGGCGAGCTCTCGCGTGGCCGCCTGGTCGCGCTCGACCCGGCGGCGGTAGTTCACGTACTCCGCCTGCAGCCGCTGGAGGTCTGCGAGCCGCTCCGTGGCCAGCGCCTCGGCGGCGCCGGACAGGAGCGGGTCGTCGGCGCTGGGCCCCTCGTTGACACCGGCCGGGTTCGGCTCGGTCTCGAGCGGCGCGCTGGCGGCGTCGACGTCGTCCGAGGGTCCGTCGACCGGGGCCACGGGAGCCTCGTCCTCGGGCCGGGGCTCTTCCTGGCCGGCGCGCACCTTCCCCGTCTCCGGGTCGACGCGGCGCCGGTCGCGGAAGACCGTCGGCTCGGCCGGCTCGTTCGAGCTCGGCGTGAAGGAGTCGGTCACTTGGACGGCTCCTCGTCGACGACCTCGGCGTCCACGACGTCGTCGTCGGCCGAGCCGGCCGACCCCGACGCCTGGGCGTCGTCCTGCGCGGTGGACCCGTCGCCACCCTCACCCGCGGCGGAGGCGTCGGCCTGCTGCTGGGCGTACAGGGCGGTGCCGAGCTCCTGGCTGACCGTGGCGAGGGTCTCCTGCTTGGCCTTGATGTCGGCGACGTCGGTGCCCTCGAGCGCCGTGCGCAGGTCGGTGATGGCGGTGCGGGTCTTCGCGACGCCGTCCTCGGGGAGCTTCTCGGCGTTCTCGGTGAGGAACTTCTCCGTGGAGTAGACGAGCTGCTCAGCGCTGTTGCGCGACTCGGCCTCCTCGCGGCGCTTCTTGTCCTCCTCCGCGTGGAGCTCGGCGTCCTTCACCATGCGGTCGATGTCGTCCTTGGACAGCGCGCTGCCGCCGGAGATGGTCATCGACTGCTCGGTCCCGGTGCCGCGGTCCTTGGCGGAGACGTGGACGATGCCGTTGGCGTCGATGTCGAAGGTGACCTCGACCTGCGGCACGCCGCGCGGGGCGGGGGCGATGCCGGTGAGGTCGAAGGTGCCCAGCGGCTTGTTGTCGCGGACCAGCTCGCGCTCGCCCTGGAAGACCTGGATGAGCACGGAGGGCTGGTTGTCGTCCGCGGTGGTGAAGACCTCGGAGCGCTTGGTCGGGATGGCCGTGTTGCGCTCGATGAGCTTGGTCATGATCCCGCCCTTGGTCTCGATGCCGAGGGACAGCGGCGTGACGTCGATGAGCAGGACGTCCTTGCGCTCGCCCTTCAGCACCCCGGCCTGCAGCGCGGCGCCGACGGCCACGACCTCGTCGGCGTTGACCCCGCGGTTGGGCTCGCGGCCGCCGGTGAGCTTCTTGATGGTCTCGCCGACGGCGGGCATGCGGGTGGAGCCACCGACGAGGACCACGTGGTCGATGTCGGCGAGCTTGACGTCGGCGTCGCGGATGACCTGCTCGAAGGGGGACTTCGTGCGGTTGAGCAGGTCGGAGGTCATGTCCTCGAACTGGGCGCGCGTGAGCTTCTCGTCCAGGTGGACGGGGCCGTTCTCGGTCATGGAGAGGTACTGCATGGAGATGCTGGTGCTCGTCGCCGAGGACAGCTCCTTCTTGGCCTGCTCGGCGGCCTCGCGCAGGCGCTGCATGGCGATCTTGTCCTTGGACAGGTCCACGCCCGCGGTGTTCTTCACGCGGGAGACCAG
>JBBSRD010000079.1:0-10509 GCA_038243415.1 Actinomycetales bacterium
GGCGGCCGGCCACGCCCGTCGCTCCGTCCGCGCCGCGGCGCGCCCCGACGGTCAGGACACCGCCGCGTCGGTGGCCGGCCGGCAGGTCGAGCGCACCCTGGCGCCGCGACCGGCGGCTGTCAGCCTCGCGTCGCTGCTCGAGGCTCCCCGGGCGGCACCGGCCACCGCAGCGGCCCTCGCCCCGGCCGCCTCGGAGGTCGCCGCGCCGCGACCCTCCGGCCGCCGCTCCGCCACCTCCCCGTTCGGTCCCGTCGCAGCGGGGACCGTCACCGCTGGCGCTGTTGCCGCTGCTCCCGTCGCTGCCGGCCGCTCGACGATGCTCGCGCTGGGCACCACGAGGCCGGCCGCGCGCACGCCGATCGTCCTGGACGTCCCCGACCTCGCGGCGCTGCACGCCGCCACCGGCCAGGAGCACGTCTGGCACGGCCGGTCCGCGACCCGCCCCGAGGACGACCCCTCGCGGCTGTTCACCGTCTCCTCCTCCGGCGGCGCCGTCGAGGTCGTCGTCCTCACCCGCGCCGAGCGCGCCGCCCGCGACCTCGAGGCCCTCTCCGCGATGGCTGCCGCGGAGGAGGCGTCCGAGGACGTCGACGAGGCCGCCGCCCCGGAGACGGCGCCCGCGGTCATGGTCCGCCTCCCCGGTGGGCGCGCCGCAGCGCGCGGCCGTCGCCGGGCCGCCGAGGACGACGGTCTGGCCAGCGCGGCCTGAGCCGTGGGGCCGCCGGGCGATGATGGTGGGGTGCCCCACGGATCACCTGCCCCCGACGACCTCGACGCCCTCCCCTGGGTGCGGGTCTCGCCGCGGCTGGTGACCGCCCGCCGCATCGGCCTGCTCTGGTACCTCGTCCCGCTCCTCGGCGTCGCGGTGCTCGCCCTGGTCGTCCCCAGCACGTGGTGGTGGCTCGCGGTCGCCGCCCTGCTCGGGCTCGCGCTGCTCGGCTGGGTCCTCGCCGGACGGGCCGTCCGGGCCATCGGCTACCTGGAGCGCGAGGACGACCTCCTGGTGCGCCGCGGCATCCTCTTCCGGGTCACCGTCGTGGTGCCCTACGGCCGCCTGCAGTACGTCGACGTCACTGCAGGCCCCCTCGAGCGGGCCTTCGGGATCTCCACGGTGCAGCTCCACACCGCGGCCGCCGGGACGGACGCGGCGATCCCCGGCCTCCCGCCCGAGCAGGCCAGCCACCTGCGCGAGGCGCTCGCGTCGCGCGGTGAAGCGCGGCTGGCAGGCCTGTGAGCGCGCCCACGCCCTGGCGCGCCGCGCCCGACGCCGGGGGCGCCGGGCCGCTCCCCCCCGGCTGGCACCGGCTGCACCCCGCGTCCCCGGCGCTGCGGAGCTGGAAGCTGCTCGTGCTCCTGCTGCTCTTCTACGGGCAGAGCCGGGGCCGTGGGCTCCTCGATGGTGGGGGCGAGGCCCCCGGGCTCTTCGAGCTCCTGACCGCGGGCGCCGTCCTGCTGCTGATCCTGGTCGTCGCGACCGCGGGGGGCATCACCTCGTGGTGGTTCTCCCGCTTCGCCGTCGACGACGAGGCCGTGCGCCTGCACACCGGGGTGCTGGGGCGCCAGCAGCGGTCGGCACGCCTGGACCGGGTGCAGGCCGTGGACATCGTCCGGCCCCCGACCGCCCGCATCTTCGGGTTCGCCGAGGTCCGGGTGGAGGTGGCCGGCGGCGCCGGGTCGGCGATCCGCCTGGCCTACCTGCGCCGCGCCGACGCCGAGGCGCTGCAGTCGACGCTGCTGGACCGCGCTCAGCAGCTCGGCGCGGAGGTCGGCGAGCCGGGACTGGTGGGTCCCGCGCAGCGGCCCGAGGAGGCGCTCGACCTCCGGCGGCCGGCGGGTCCGGGGACCGCGCCGTCCGGGCTGTCCACGCCCGACCACCCGTCCACGGCCGACGGGGCGCTCACGCCGGGGGCCGCCCGGTCGCCGGGGCCCGGCGCCGCGATCCCGGGGTCATCGACGACCCTGGCGACCCCGGCAGGGTCCCGCCCGACAGGCCGTCCGGTCCTCACCGTGCCGCTGCCGCGGCTGCTCGGCTCCGTCGCGCTCTCGACGCTGCCGCCCTTTCTCGTGGTGGTGCTGGTCAGCGTCGTCGCGCTGGCGGTCACCGGCTCGGGGGCGACCCTCTTCGGCACGGCCCCGTTGCTGCTGGGGCTCGGGGCGACGGTGTGGCGAGACGTCTCCCGCGGCGGTGCGTGGACGGTGGAGACCTCGCAGGCCGGGCTCCGGCTGCGCCACGGCCTGCTCGAGCGGCGCACGCAGTCCATCCCGCGCGGCCGCGTGCAGGCGGTGCGCGTGCGCCAGCCCGTGCTGTGGCGCTTCACGGGGTGGTGGCGCATGGAGGTCAACGTCGCCGGGTACGGCCTCGAGGACGGCGAGGGCGGCTCGACGCGCGTGGTCCCGGTGTGCAGCCGGGCCCAGGTGGACGAGCTGCTCGCGCTCGTGCTCCCCGTCGCGGTCGACCCGGGCGACGTCACCGACGGCCTTACCGGTCTCACGGCGACGCTCGACGGCGCTCCGGCGACCGCTGGATGGCTCTGCTCACCGCGCCGCGCACGCCTCCTCGACCCCCTCGGGTGGCGGCGCCAGGGAGTCCTCGCGGCCCGGGAGGTGATCCTCGTCCGCCACGGGAGGCTGTCGCGCCGGCTCGACCTGGTGCCCCACGGGCGCCTGCAGTCCATGGCCGTGGGCCGCGGACCGCTGGAGCGGCGCATGCGGCTGGTCACGCTCGTCCTCCACTCGACCCCCGGCCCCGTCAACCCGGTCGCGCCGCACCTCGACGCGGCACGGGCCGCCACGTTCCTGCTCGCTCAGGCCGCCCGGACGGAGGCCGCTGCCTCCGCGGAGAACGCGCCGCGGCCGGCCCCTGCTCTCCCGGCGCCGTCAGCGCTGCCGCCTCCGCCGTCCGGGGACGCGCACCGGATCTGGTCACCCGGCCCCTCGCCGTCCGGGGACGCGCCCCCGCGCTGACGAGCACCTCAGCGCGGGGGCAGGTCCCCGGTCGAGGAGGCGCCGCGCGCCGCGGAACGGCTGGCGTGGGTCGGCGGGTCCGACGGCACGTGCGCGGGGCGGCGCGACTCCATCTCCGCGCGCAGCACCGGCACCACCTCGCTGCCCAGCAGGTCGATCTGCTCCAGGACCGTTTTCAGCGGCAGCCCGCCGTGGTCGACCAGGAACAGCTGTCGCTGGTAGTCCCCGAACAGCTCCTGGAACGTCAGGGTCTTCTCCACCACCTGCGCCGGCGAGCCCACGGTCAGCGGGGTGGTGGCGGCGAACTCCTCCAGCGACGCGCTGCCGCCGTACACCGGCGCCCGGTCGAAGTAGGGCCGGTACTCGGCCACCGCGTCCTGGCTGCTCGCCCGCATGAACACGTGCCCGCCCAGGCCCACCACCGCCTGCTCCGGGCTGCCGTGCCCGTGGTGGGCGAACCGCTCCCGGTAAAGGCCGATGAGGCGCTGGTAGTGCTCCGCGGGCCAGAAGATGTTGTTCGCGAAGTACCCGTCGCCGAAGTACGCCGCGATCTCGGCGACCTCGGGGGTGCGGATCGAGCCGTGCCACACGAACGGCGGCACGCCGGCGAGCGGGCGGGGGACGGAGGTGAACCCGCGCAGCGGGGTGCGGTGCTCGCCCTCCCAGTCCACGACGTCCTCGTCCCACAGCCGGCGCAGCAGCCGGTAGTTCTCCACGGTCAGCTCCACCGAGCGCCGCGGGTCGCGCCCGAAGACCTCGTAGGTGCCCAGGGTGTTGCCGCGCCCGAGCATCAGGTCCGAGCGGCCGCCCGAGAGGTGGGAGAGCGTCGCGTGGTCCTCGGCGATCCGCACCGGGTCGTTGGTGGTGATGTGCGTGATCGACGTCGACAGGGCGATCCGCTCGGTCACCGCGGCGACGTGCGCGAGCAGCGTGGTGACCGCCGAGACGGCGAACGGCGGCTCGTGGTGCTCGCCGACGGCGAAGACGTCCAGCCCGGCGTCCTCGGCGTGGCGCGCGATGGTGACCAGGTCGCTCAGACGCTCGCCGTCGCTGCGCGTCCGCCCGGTGTGGGCGTCGGGGTGCAGGTCACCGACGCCGAAGATGCCGATCTGCACGAGGAGCTCCCTGGGTCGTCGAAATGGTTGAGACGTCAACCACCAGCGGCGGCCGGTGCTTCCCGGCGTCGCAGCACCAGCGCCACGTCGGTGACCGTGAACAGGAACTGCCCCGTCGCCGCGAGGGAGCGGAGGTCCTCCATCCACCCCGACGCGCGGGCGGCGAGCGCCGGGTCCGAGCCCGCGGTGGAGAGCACGCCGGAGGCGACCTTCCAGGCGATCGACCCGTCGTCGAACCGGCGGTGCGGGTCCGCCCAGGACGCCACGTCGTCGAGCGTCCACGGCGACCCGCGCTGCGCCGAGGCCGCCGCGTGGGACAGCAGCTTGCGGCCCGAGAACCCGTCGGAGCGCTCGGCCGCGCCGCTGCTGCGCGCCCCGGCGGCGACGAAGACGTCCACGAGGTCGCGCGTGAGCGCGTCGTCGCCGGAGGTGAACAGCGCGGTGTCCCAGTCGGAGTGGGCCAGGACCAGCACGCCGCCGGGCACCAGGGCGCGGTGCACCTCCTCGAGGTGGACCACCGGGTCGGCGAGGTGCTCCAGGACGTTGAGCGAGATGACGGCGTCGAGCGAGCCGTCCTGGAAGGGCAGCGGCGCGTCGAGGTCGGTGGTGCGGCTGCGCACCCGGGCGTCGGTGAGGAGGTCCTCGTCGAGCGCGGACACCTGGTCGACGGCGTGGACCACGACCTCGGCGGCCTCGTCGGCTGCTGCTGGAGGGAGGGCGTCCACGGCGTCGAGGACGGCTGCCACCGTGCGGCCGCTCCCGCAGCCCAGGTCGGCGACGGCCAGCGGGCGAGGTGCCGGGGTACCGCCGCCATCACGGGGCGGGCGGGCGGAGCCCCCTGCGCCGGAGGTGCGGGCGCGGCGGGCGCCCAGGCCTGCCAGCGCGGCGAGCCTCGCGTGCCGTCCCACGGGGCGACCCTAGCCGCGGCGCGCGACGGGCCTTCCCGCCGCAGGCACCGCTGGACGTAGCCTGCCGCGATGGTGGCCCCCCTGGATAACCCCCCGGGCCCTCGCCCCGCTGCGCGCGCCTGCGGCCCGTCGGCGCGCCCGGGCCGTCTGGGCATCGGGGTCGTGGGCGCCGGGCGCGTGGGCGCGACGCTCGGAGCGGCGCTGCGCGGGGCCGGCCACGCGGTGGTCGCCGCCTCGGCCGTCTCGCAGGCCTCGCTCGACCGTGTGGACGCGCTGCTCCCCGGGGTCCCCGTGCTGCCCGTCCCCGACGTGGTCGAGCGCTCCGAGCTGGTGCTGCTCGCGGTGCCCGACGACGCGCTGGAGCCCCTCGTGGCCGGCCTCGCGGCGACCGGGGCCTGGCAGGCCGGCCAGCTCGTGGTCCACACGGCCGGCCGCTGGGGCACCTCCGTGCTGGCGCCGGTGCGGCGCGCAGGAGCCATCCCGCTGGCGATCCATCCCGCGATGACGTTCACGGGCACCTCCCTGGACCTCGTGCGCCTGCGTGACGCGGTGTGCGCCGTCACCGCGGACACCGTCGTCCTCCCCGTCGCCCAGGCCCTGGTGGTCGAGCTCGGCGCCGAGCCCGTCGTCGTCGCCGAGGACGACCGGGCGCTCTACCACGCGGGCCTCTCCCACGGCGCGAACCACCTGGTGACCCTCGTCGCCCAGGCCTGCGAGGTGCTGGTGGCGGCCGGCGTCGATGACCCCGGCCGCGTCCTCGGCCCCCTGCTCAGGGCTGCTCTCGACGGGGCGCTGGGCAGCGGCGACGACGCCCTGACCGGGCCGGTCGCCCGCGGCGACGTCACCACCCTGGCGGAGCACCGCGCGGTGCTGCTCGCCGCGGCGTCCGCGGGGCGGACCGGGAGCGAGGTGCCGGAGAGCCACCGGGCCATGGCGAGGGCCACCGTGGGGCGCGCCGTGAGCGCACGCCGCCTCCCGCCCGACGTGGCCGCGGGGATGGAGACGGCCCTGGAGGGAGGCGGTGGCGACGGCAGCGGCGCGTACGGTGTGGCTCCGTGACCGTGCCCGTCGACCTCCACGCCGCTGACGGGCGCGACCCCGACGGCCCCGACGCCCGTGACGGCGAACGCCCCGTGGGAGGGGCGCGCCCCGTGCTGGTGCGCACGCGCGCCGAGCTCGCCCGCGCCAGGGGTGAGCTCCGCGGCCCCGTCGCCGTGGTGATGACGATGGGCGCGCTGCACGCCGGCCACGCCCGGCTCGTCGAGGCGGCGCGCGAGCGCAGCGCCTCGGTGCTGGTGACGATCTTCCTCAACCCCCTGCAGTTCGGCGAGGGCGCCGACCTCAGCGCGTACCCCCGCACGCTCGACGCGGACCTCGCCCTGCTCGCCGAGCACGGCGCCGACCTCGTCTTCGCACCGGAGGCCGCCGAGGTCTACCCGGGCGGCACGCCGTCGGTGACGGTCAGCGCCGGACCGCTCGGCGACGTCCTGGAGGGCGAGGCCCGCCCCGGGCACTTCGACGGGGTGCTCACCGTGGTGGCCAAGCTCATCGGGCTGACCCGCCCCGACGTCCTGCTCTTCGGCCGCAAGGACGCCCAGCAGCTGCTCCTCGTCGCCGCGATGGTGGCCGACCTGGAGATGGGCGTCGAGGTGGTGGGCGCGGCGACGGTGCGCGACGACGACGGGCTGGCGCTCTCCAGCCGCAACGCCCACCTGCGCGGCGGCGACCGGCAGGTGGCGCTGGCCCTCGTGGCCGCGCTGCGCGCCGGCGAGGCCGCAGCCCCCCGCGGCGCCGCAGCGGTCCGCGCCGCGGCGCGCTCGGTGCTGGAGGCCCAGCGGGCGCTGAGCGTCGACTACCTCGCGCTCGTCGACCCTGCGACGCTGGGCGACGTCGCCGACGACGCCCGCGGGGCGGCGCTGCTCGCGGTCGCGGCCCGCGTGGGCGCCACCCGGCTCATCGACAACGTGACCGTCACGCTCGGAGGCTGACAGCGCTCCGTCAGGGCCGGTGGTAGCGGAAGACGTCGCACACGAGCGGCAGGCGGACCGTGCCGTCCGGCTCGGCCGCCGCACCGGCCAGCTCGCGGACGCGCGCGAGCACGGACTCGCGGTCGTGGCGGACCGCCACCGCGGACTCCGTGGAGGCGAGGGTGGCCACGGCCTCGGGCGAGGCGAGCTCCAGGACGCTGGTGAAGCGCGCCGTCTCGCCTCCGGTGAGAGGAGCCGGCACCCGGGGCCACTCGCCGTCCACGCCCGCGACCGTGCGCCGCTCCTGGTCGGTGAGCAGCGCGTCCAGCTCGGCGACCCAGCCCTGCGAGGTGTCGCGGCTGTTCCAGGCCAGACCGAGGACCCCGCCGGGGCGCAGCACCCGCGCCACCTCTGCGGCCGCGGCCTGCGGGCGCACCCAGTGCCAGGCCTGGCCCACGGTGACGGCGTCGACGCACGCGTCGGGCAGGGGGACGTCCTCCGCCGAGCCCCGCATGACCTCCAGGGACGGGCCCGCCCCGTCGTGGTCCTGCGCCAGCTCGGCGAGCATCGCCGCCGACGGGTCCACCGCCACCACCTCGTGGCCCAGCGACAGCAGGACCCGGGACAGCGTGCCCGTGCCGGCGGCGAGGTCGAGGACGCGCGAGCGCTCCTTCAGGCCGCCGAGCATCCACGCCACGGCGGCCACGGGGTAGTCCGGGCGCACCCGCTGGTAGCGCCGGGCGCTGACCACGGTGCCGAAGGCGGTGCGGCGGGCCTCGTCGTCGGTGCTCACGCAACCATCATCACAGCCCGTGAGACCTCGTGGGCGCTCCGAGGCGCTGGCTAGTGTCCGGGGGATGAGCGAGACGCCCGACCAGCCCGACGACCTCCCCGAGCAGGTGCGGGTCCGCCACGCCAAGAGGGAGCGGATGCTGGCCGCCGGCGTGGACCCCTACCCCATCGCCGTGCCCCGCACCATCAGCCTGTCCGGCGTGCGCGCCGCCCACGGCGACCTCGCGGCCGGCGAGGAGACCGACGAGGTCGTCTCCGTCGCGGGGAGGGTGGTCTTCCTCCGCGGCAGCGGCAAGCTGGCCTTCGCCACGCTCCAGGAAGGTGACGGCCACCGCCTCCAGGTCATGCTCTCGCTCGCCGAGGTCGGCGCCGAGGCGCTCGCGGCGTGGGGGTCCGACGTCGACCTCGGCGACGTGGTCTCGGTGACGGGCCGCGTCATCGCCTCGCGCCGGGGTGAGCTCTCCGTCATGGCCTCCCGGTGGGACATGGCCACCAAGGCGCTCCGCCCCCTGCCCGTGCTCCACGAGGGGGCGACCACCTCGGAGGAGACGCGGGTGCGCTCGCGCCACGCGGACCTCATCGTGCGCCCCGAGGCCCGC
Organism: Actinomycetales bacterium; assembly: GCA_038243415.1. GTDB lineage: Bacteria > Actinomycetota > Actinomycetes > Actinomycetales > Quadrisphaeraceae > CADCUY01. Next base: position 8,346 of record JBBSRD010000079.1, read on the forward strand.
GCGATGGTCCGGACGCGCGCCGCCGTGATCCGCTCCCTGCGCGACCAGCTCCACGCCGCGGACTTCATCGAGCTCGAGACCCCGCTGCTGCAGACCCTGCACGGCGGGGCGTCTGCGCGTCCCTTCGTCACGCGGTCCAACGCGTTCGACCTCGAGCTCTTCCTGCGCATCGCCCCGGAGCTCTTCCTCAAGCGCGCGGTGGTCGGCGGTGTCGAGCGCGCCTTCGAGATCGGCCGGAACTTCCGGAACGAGGGCTCGGACTCCACCCACTCACCGGAGTTCGCCATGCTCGAGCTCTACGAGGCGTGGACGGACTACGACGGCGTGGCGAAGCGCTCACGAGAGCTCGTGCAGGGCGCCGCCGAGGCCGCTTTCGGGAGCCAGGTGGTGACGCTCGCGGACGGGAGCGAGTACGACGTCTCGGGGGAGTGGGAGTCCCTGTCGATGTATCCCTCGCTCTCCGGGGCGCTGGGTGAGGAGGTGGGTCCCGGGACCACCGCGGAACGCCTCCAGGGGCACGCCGGGAAGACCGGTCTCGCGGTCCCGCCGGGCACGAGCGCGGGAAAGCTCGTGGAAGAGCTGTGGGAGCACCTCGTCGGGCGCGGCCTGCACGCACCGACGTTCGTCCGCGACTTTCCTCTCGAGACCTCGCCGCTGACGAAGTCCCACCGCAGCCTTCCCGGGGTGGTCGAGAAGTGGGACCTCTACGTCCGGGGGTTCGAGCTCGGCACCGGCTACTCCGAGCTGAACGACCCCGTGGTCCAGCGAGAGCGCCTCGTGGCGCAGGTTCGGCTCGCCGCGGGCGGGGACGCCGAGGCGATGGCCCTGGACGAGGACTTCCTCGCCGCGCTGGAGACCGGGATGCCGCCGGCGGGAGGCGTCGGTCTCGGCGTCGACCGCATCCTCATGGCCCTGACCGGGCTGGGTATCCGCGAGACCATCCTTTTCCCGCTGGTGAGGCCGCGCTCCGTCGGGTGAGCGATATCTCCGGCTCGGGGGGTCCGGCCGGAGTCCGTGCGTCGTACCCTGGAGCGGTGACGTTCCTCACCGCGGTGATCCCTTCTCTCGGGCTGGCGCTGCTCTTCTGGTATGCGATGCGCGCCGTCCTCCACGCGGATCGCCGTGAGCGTGAAGAGGTCGCACGATTCGAGCGGGCGAACCGGGTGGCAGAAGGAGATGGCTCGTCACCCTGAGCCGTTCATCGGGCGGGTCTTTTCCTGATCTCGTCGGGGAGATTGCGCAAGTGCTTGTCCCGATGCAATGATGGCGGTCTCGATGAGGGTCGCCCGACAATGTCGGGCGCGACGGCACAGCGATCTCGCACGGTGCCGATGGCTCTCATCGGCCATCACCCAGGGGAGCCACCGCGGGGATGCACCGGAAAAGACACCAAGGAGAACCATGGCGCAGCGTCAGCAGACCATCCTCACCGACGACCTCGAGGGTGGCGAGTCCCCGGCCTCGGAGACCGTCACTTTCGCTCTCGACGGTGTCGCCTACGAGATCGACCTGAACGAGCACAACGCGAAGCGTCTGCGCGACGACCTCTCCACGTGGCTCGGTCATGCCCGCAAGCAGCGCGGCGGCGGCGGTGCGCGTCCGGTGCGTCGTGCCCGGGCCGCCGGCTCCGGCCAGGACACCGGCGCCGTCCGCACGTGGGCCCGCGAGAACGGCTACGAGATCAGCGACCGCGGCCGCGTGCCCGGCAAGATCGTCGACGCGTACCACGCCGCCAACGGCTGACCAGCGGCACGAGGAGGGGCCGGCCGGGTGATCCCGCCGGCCCCTCCGTCGTGGGCGCCGCTCCGGCCGGTCACCGAGGGGCTCCGGGCGGCCCTCCTCTGCCGGGAGCGAACAGCGCCGCGGCTGGCTCCTGGCGCGGAACAGCCCGCGCGGGCGCGAGGTTGTGACATGAGTACGGCCTGCCCGGCGTGAACGTGCCGGACGGGCCGCTGGCGATACGATCGGTCTCGTCAGTGGGGTCGCAGTGGTGGGTACGCCACCGTGTCCCGCCGCCCACTGCTCGCAAGGAGCGCTCCATGTTCGAGAGGTTCACCGACCGAGCTCGCCGCGTCGTCGTCCTGGCCCAGGAAGAGGCCCGGATGCTCAACCACAACTACATCGGCACGGAGCACATCCTGCTCGGGCTGATCCACGAGGGTGA
>JBBSRD010000080.1:0-10501 GCA_038243415.1 Actinomycetales bacterium
CACCTCGACGGGGTCGAGCGGCATCCACAGCAGGTTGATCTCGCGGCGCACCGCGACGGACTCCCGCAGCTCGCCCTCGATGTCGCGGCGGGAGTCCGCGTCGAGGTCCTCGCGGCGCACCCCGGAGCTCGCCGCGACCTGGCGGACGAGCTCGCCGAGGAGGCGCTTGACGAACGTGACCCGCGCGGTGTTGTGGTCCGAGCCCGTGGCGCGGGCGGCGTCCCTGGCGGCGCGGACCGCCGCCGGGCGCAGCTGCAGCTGACGGGACCCGCGCGGGCCCACGCTGCCGACGTCGATCCGCACCGGTCGGGCGGGGATGCGCTGGCGCAGCCGCACCGCGGCGCCCACGAGGGCAGCGGCACGCACCTCGCCCTTGAGGCGGGCGGCGTGGTCCGTGTCGGAGGTGGTCGCCCGCACGCCCGGGTAGAGCCCGCCGAGGGTGGACATGACCACGCCGGTCTCCCCGAGGGAGGGGAGCACCTGGTCGATGTAGCGCAGGAACGCCGCGTTGGGCCCGACGATGAGGACCCCGGAGCGGGCGATCCGGTCGCGGTGGGCGTAGAGCAGGTAGGCCGCGCGGTGCAGCGCCACGGCGGTCGTCCCGGTCCCCGGTCCGCCCTGGACGACGAGCACCTGGTTCAGCGGCGCGCGCACCACCTGGTCCTGCTCGGACTGGAGCGTGGCCACGATGTCGCGCATCTGACCCGTGCGGGCGGCGTTCACCGCCGCCATCAGCGCCCCGCCGCCGGCGACGACGGTGTCCTCGCTGAGCTCGTCGGTGGTGAGGACGTCGTCCTCGAGGGCGGTGACCGTGCGGCCGCGCAGGCTCAGGTGGCGCCGGCGGACCACGCGGCCGGGCTCGGCGGCGGTCGCCCGGTAGAAGGGCTCCACCGCGGGGGCGCGCCAGTCAGTGAGGAGGGTGCGCTGCGCCTCGTCGGAGAGCCCGGTGCGGCCGATGTAGAGGGTCTCGAGGTCGCGGGTGCCCGACCCGTCGGAGCCGTCCGCGGCGCCGCCCTGACCGTGCCCGTCCTCGTCGGCCGGGCGGCTGTCCATCCGGCCGAAGACGAGACGGTCCTCGACGGCGCGCAGGGCGACGAGGCGGTCCTCGTAGAGCATCGCGAAGGCGTCGCGCTCGCTCCGGGCGGCCGGGGTGCCGCCGGAGGTGCGCCGGACGTCGTCGAGGCGCTGGCCGGCGAGCTCGCGGACCTCGTCGAGGCGCTGGTACGCGACGTCGACGTGGTCCTGCTCGTCGGCGATCTCCTCGGCGATGCCGTGCCCAGCGGTCGCCGGTGCGGCGACGTCGTGCTCGGTGCCCCCTTGCCCAGTACGGCCGCCGTCGTCGGTCTGACGGGTCTCTGCCCCCTGGTCCGCGTCGTGCTGCGTGCCGTGCTGGCTCCTGAGCGCGTCGCTCACCGCCGTGCCTCCTGATCACCCCGTCGAAGCGGACAACCCTGCCAGGTCGCCGCGGACCGCGCGGTGCAGGGACCGCGCGCCGCGCCGCCGAGGGTGCTGGACCACCGCGGCGCCCGTCCATCCTGCACCGGTCGCCAGGGCGCTGGTGGCTCTGGTGACGCTCCGCCGTGTCGAGGTCGGGGCGGGGATCAGCGCCGGGCGTCGCCCCGCGTCACGAGCTGCCAGACGGCGGGCACCGCCAGCGCGGCGACGACGGCCTTGACGACCCCGCCGAGCACGAAGGGGTACAGCCCGGCGGCCAGCGCCTGCGAGCCGGTCATCCCGGCGGCCGCGGCCAGCCACGGCACGCCGATCGCGAACACCAGGCCCTGGGCCGCGAGGAAGAGCAGGAGCGCGCGCCCGACGCGGCGGTCGGCGCCGTGCTTCGCGGCGAGGCCGATGAGGTAGGACGCCGGCAGCAGGGCCAGGAGGTACCCGCCGGTCGCGCCGAACGCCACGCTGAGGCCGCTGCCGCCCGCGGCGAAGAACGGCAGGCCGACCAGCCCGGCGGCGAGGTAGAGGCCCATCGAAGCCAGGCCGCGCACCGGCCCGAGCGAGGCCGCGACGACCACGAGCGCCAGCGTCAGGCCGGTGATCGGCACGGGGGAGCCCGGCACGGGCACCACGAGCTGGGCCATGAGCGCGGTCACCAGCGTCCCGCCCACCACCAGCGCGGCGCTGCGGGCACGGGTGGAGGCCCAGGCGTCGGCCAGGACGAGGCCGTGCGCGGCGGGGGAGGGCAGGGCGTGGGTCGACATCGAGGGCCTTCCGGTCGGGGGTCTGGAGGATCAGCGCGTGAGGGGAACGTAGTCCCCGGTCGTCGGTGGCGTCGCGACGGCGACCGGAGGAGCGGTCGCCACCCCCTGCCCGACGGATCGCGATCTTCATCACCCTGACCACCGTCTTCACCGCCCAGCTCGGGGCGGCCCTCGCGTTCGCGATCCTCGTGGACGTCGCGGTCCAGCTCAACGTCTGGCGCGTCATCGGCTGGGTCCTGGCAGTCCTCGTCGCCGCGGGCGGTCTCGTGCTCACCATCGGCAACACCGGGGACGCCGACCTCGGCGTGAACGCGATGCTCGGCGTGGACCCGAAGAACGCCGTGGTGCCCGACCAGGTCGACCGTCAGGCACCAGGTTCGATGAAGACTGGCATCCCACGGAAACATGACGCCCATGGCTACATCGAGGGAAAACCCCGATGAGGTACGAGATCGTGTGATCCGCACGATGATCGACGCCGCGAGGGACCCAGCGACGCGACTGAAGCTCAAGGCCGAGCCGATCGGCCACCAAGACACCTGGAGACGCATCGACGGCGTGAAAAGCGCCACCGCAGAGGACATCGACTGGTTCGACCACCGACGGCTCCACGGCGAGACCAGCCTCATCCCGCCGGTCGAGATCGAGGCCGCCCACGCCGCCGAGCGTCTGTCCGTGAGCGATCCGGCCATCCTCATGGCGCCCGCCGCGGAGGCGCAACCCAGCCTCTACCAGATCCGGGACCTGGCACGCGTGCGATCCAGCTCAGACGTCGTACGACGCTGAGCTTCCCGACCGGGGTGAGCCGCTCAGAACCTGTTCGGCAGGAAAGGGCCGAGTGGAGGAGAGCACGGGCAGGCCGAGGTGCGACCTGCCCGTGCGACCGTGCCACGCACCTGCTCAGGTCACGGCGCCGCGGTACCGGCTGCCCGGACGAGCTCCACGGCCTGGTCCACGACCGTCTTGCGGTCGGCCTCGAACTCCGGGCTGGTCAGCACTGAGAGGTCCTCGGGGTAGATCAGCGAGGAGACGTGCAGGTGCCCACCGGGCACGTCCCAGGCTTGTAGGCCTTGGCGGAGCCGGTTCGAGCGGTACATGCTCTCGTTGGACAGGTAGTTCCCGCCGGGGCCGGACGCCGCCGTGGAACCCTCGGACGGGTCGTCCTGGCACTGCACGGCCGAGGGCGAGGGATAGGTGCCGGCCGGCCACTCACAGATGCCGTCGTTGAGCACGACCGGCCACGGCCCGGTGCCTGCGGCGATCATCGCCTCGTACGGCAGCGTCGTCTCGATCCACTGGGGTGAGTCGAAGGGCTGCGGCCAGTGAGAGGGCCGGGAGATGGCGCCGAACTGCATGTTGCGGTTGTTGTCCGGGGAGCCGCCCCGTGCGTTGGCGGCCCACTGCTCGATGTCCATCTTGCCGCGACCCGTCTGGCTGATCGTCATGATCAGGTCGGCACGGTTCTCGCCGGTCTGGAGGACCTGGCCGAAGGCGTCCTCGACGACACCCTGGTCGAAGTCGGTCCAGTTCACGGGGAGAACCACGGCCTGGACGGTCACCGGGCCTGCGTCGGTGTCGACCGTCGTACCGTCGAGCTGCAGGGCGCTGGCCCCGGAGGGGTTCGAGTTCCGCAGGCTGGAGTCCAGGCTGTACGTGTCGAAGCCACTGATCATCACACGTTTCTGGCCCTCGGTCGCCTCCGGCCAGTCGATGGTCGTGATGCCACGAGAGGCGTGGTCGAGGATGCGGACCAGTGCGTTGCGTTGGATGCCGGTCACCTCGACCGGGGCCTCCCACGTGCGCACGGCGCTGGTCATGCTGAGGCGAGCCCAGTAGAGCGGGCGGTCGTCGTAGGCGTCGATCGATCCGATCACGTGCTTGCCTTGGGCGCGGGCCACGGCGAGCTCCCACAGCACTTGGCCGTGCCGGTCGACAAGCTTTTCCGCCTCAGCGACGGTCTGTGCCGCGCAGAGGTCGGCGTAGAACTGCTCCACGGTCTCTTCAAAGCCCGCGGCGCGGAGGAACTGCTGAGCCGCTGACTCGCCACCTTCGACCAGGGGCTGCCCGATGCGCTGCTCCTCGACGGTGAGCACGGCCTCCTTGGTCAGGCACGGCGCGTTGTGCGAGAGCGGGCCAGCCGTGGCCGTCGTGCTCGCCGTCGCGCTCGCTGCTGTCGACGCCATGAGCGAGGTCAGGACGACCGCGGAGAGGGCGACAGTGCGCAGACCCGCTCTCCCGATGCCACGGTCAAGTCGGCTTCTTTGTGTCATCGCGACCTCCACAGAGTCTTCGAGCATGCCGCGGTAGCGGCTGCCGGTGACGGAGCGTCCGCGTCCGCCGCGACTCACCGTAGTGACTGAATGTCGTAAAAAAAACTTGTCGACAAATTTCTACGGTTCTGCTATGAATCGTCAACGTATGTCTTGTGGTCAGGCGCGTCAGCCTAGAGCCGGTGCGTTCCAGGTGCGGACGGTGGCATCGGGCGGCGCCGAGGAGCGTTACACCCGGTGTTGCCGCCGGCGTACTGGACGGCAGTGCTCTTCTGCTCTGTCGGCAGTGAACGTGCCGGGCACCGCCAGCAGACGCATTCGTGGCGAGGAGAAAAGCAAGGGGGAAAGCAACCCAGTCATCGTGCATCACGACCGTCTGCGGTACCGACAGCAGCGGGGTCTCGGGAACCTGCAGGCACGGCGTGGTGGGCGCTTCCGCAGTGGTGCAGCCGAGGATCTTTCAGGTGTGGTCGTCGATCTCGGCGTGGACCGCGGCCAGCCAGGTCGCGGAACGGACCGACAGGTCGATGCCCTGGTCCCACGTCAACGACTGGCGCGCCCTCGTTGGCAAGCCTGCGAGGGCGCCGAGCAGGGCGTGGTGGAGGGCCGGCGAGGTCTTCCCCGCCGGCAGGTGCACCAGGATCACGGTGCGCGTGGATCGCTCGACCCTAGCGGCGATCGCGGTTCGGACGCTCGGACCCGTGATCCGACTTCCCTCCCGCTGCCCGAGCGCGACCCGGCCCTCGGCGACCGCAAACGGGGTTCGAGGACCGGGGACCGGGTGTGGAACGCCTGGTAGATGCTCTCCGGGGCCGTCTGACGCGCCGCCACGACGTGACGTCGCGCTCCGTCAGGAGCGCGGGGCGTACGGCCGGACGGGTCAGCCGTCGAAGGCGGCGAGGATCTCGTCCTCGGCGTCGCGGAGGTACCTCGTGAGGTGCTCGGCGGCGGCTGCTCGCTGCCCGGTGACCAGCAGGTCGAGGATCGCGGCGTTGCGCTCCAGGTAGGGCTCGTGGAAAGCCTGGGCGAGCGGCATGCGGTAGAAGATCAGCCGGCTCTCCGCCAGGAGAAGCTCGGCCTGCGCCTGGAGGCGGTCGCTGCCGGAAAGCCCCACCAGGGCGAGGTGGAAGTGCTGGTTCGCCGATCCGACGGCGTCACCGTCACCGCGCGCGGCGCCGGACCGGCCCTCCTGGACCGCGGCCCGCAGGCGCTGGAGCACCGCTGTCTCGGCGTCGGTGCCCTGCTGCGCACCCTCGCTGCTGGCGAGCACGGCGGGCTCGAGGAGGCGTCGGGCGAGGTAGACGTCGCGCACCGCCTCCGGGCCGGGGGTCGCCACGAAGACGCCGCGGTGCGCCTCGCGCACGAGGAGGCGCTCGGCGACCAGCTGGCTCAGAGCCTCGCGCACGGTGTTGCGGCTGACACCGAGGGCCTGCGCGAGCGCTGCCTCGGGGAGGCGGGTGCCGGCGCGCAGGCGGCCCTCCGTGACGTTCTCGCGCAGCACGGACGCCACGCGCTCGGCGGTGCTCGTGACCACCACGACGCTCCGCGAGGCGGCCAGCGCGGCGATGACGCCCTGTTCACCGGTAAGAGACACGACTCATCGTAAAGGGCAGCCCGGTCCGCATGAAGGGCGATCAGATCGCTCCCTTGTCAGATTGCTCAACAATCTTTAGGGTCGATCCACTAGGCACCGTCGCCCCGAGGAGGACACCCGTGAGTGATCCACGCACCACCGACGAACCTCACCCACCAGACGCGCACGAGACCCCGTCGAGCGGTGCCCCGCCGGCCTCCACCGCCAAGGCCGGGCGCCGCGCGGTGCTCGGCGCGATGTTCCTCATGGCCACCGCGGCCATTGGCCCGGGCTTCATCACCCAGACCACCGTCTTCACCGCCCAGCTCGGGGCGGCCTTCGCGTTCGCGATCCTCGTCTCGATCCTCGTGGACGTCGCGATCCAGCTCAACGTCTGGCGCGTCATCGGGGTCGCCGGCCGGCGCGCCCAGGAACTCGGCAACGCCGTGCTCCCCGGCGTCGGCTGGGCCCTGGCGATCCTCGTCGCCGCGGGCGGCCTGGTGTTCAACATCGGCAACACCGGGGGCGCCGGCCTCGGCGCGAACGCGATGCTCGGCGTGGACCCGAAGATCGGCGGCGTGGTCTCCGCCGCGATCGCCATCGCGATCTTCTCCTCCAAGCGCGCCGGGGTGGCGCTGGACCGCATCGTCGTGGTGCTGGGCGCCGCCATGATCGTGCTCATGGCGATCGTCGCCGTGGTCTCCGACCCACCCGTCGGCGCGGCCCTGAAGAACGCCGTGGTGCCCGACCAGGTCGACTTCCTCATCATCACCACGCTCATCGGCGGCACCGTGGGCGGCTACATCACCTACGCGGGTGCCCACCGGCTGCTGGACTCCGGGCTCACCGGCCCCGCGCACGTGCGCGACGTGACCCGCGCCTCCGTGATCGGGATCCTCACCACCGCCGTGATGCGCGTGCTGCTCTTTCTCGCTGTGCTCGGCGTCGTCGCCGGCGGTGTGACCCTCGCCGCGGACAACCCCGCGGCCAGCGCGTTCTCCGCGGCGCTCGGCGGGGTGGGGCTGCGCCTGTTCGGCGTGGTGCTGTGGGCCGCGGGCCTCACCTCGGTGATCGGCGCCGCCTACACCTCGGTCTCGTTCCTCACCACCTCTCGCACCAGCGAGCGGCGCCGCTCGTGGTTCACGGCGGCGTTCATCGCGGTCTCGGCGATCATCTACCTGCTCATCGACACCGCGCCCGTCACGCTCCTGATCGTGGCCGGCGCGGTCAACGGCCTGATCCTGCCGATCGGCTTCACGGTGGTGCTGTGGGTGGCGTGGCGCCGGCGTGACCTCCTGAACGGGTATCGCTACCCGTCGTGGCTGCTCGCCGTCGGGGTGCTGGCGTGGCTTCTGACCCTGTTCCTGGGCTATCAGAGCCTCAGCGGGCTGGCTGCGCTGTGAGCGCCCCGACGGGTCCGGCCGTCCCGGGACGCTCGATCGACCTCAACGCCGACGTCGGCGAGTCCTTCGGCCGCTGGGTCCTCGGCGACGACGAGGGCGTGCTGCGCAGCGTCACGAGCGCCAACGTCGCCTGCGGCTTCCACGCGGGCGACCCCATGACGCTGCTCCGCACCTGCGCCATGGCCGCGGAGCGCGGCGTGGCGATCGGCGCCCAGGTCGGGTACCGCGACCTGGCGGGTTTCGGGAGACGCTTCCTCGACGTCGAGCAGGACGAGCTGGTGGCTGACGTCCTCTACCAGATCGGCGCACTGGAGGCCCTGTGCCGGGCGTCGGGGAGCTCGGTGCGCTACCTCAAGCCGCACGGCGCCCTCTACAACGCCGTGGTCCACCACCGGGAGCAGGCCGAGGCGGTGGTGGCCGCGGTCGTCGCCTACGACCGGTCCCTGCCGGTGCTGGGGCTGCCCGGGTCGGTGCTGCTCGAGCGCGCCACCGCGGCCGGGTTGACCGTGGTTCCCGAGCTCTTCGCCGACCGCGGCTACACCCGCGGCCTCGACGGCGGCCCGGCCACCCTCGTCGACCGTCGCCGCGACGGCGCGGTGCTCCACGACCCCGACGAGGTGGCTGCCCGGGTGGTGCGCGCCGTCGTCGACGGGGTCATCACCACCGTCGAGGGCGATGAGGTGTACGTCGACGCCGCCTCGGTGTGCGTGCACGGCGACTCACCCGGGGCCGTGGCGATGGCTGCCGCGGTCCGCGAGCGCCTGGAGGGCGCCGGCGTCGACCTGGTGGCGTTCGCGTGAGCGCGACGGGCGCCGGCACCCCGATGCACCTCCGCCCCGCCGGTGACCGGGCCCTCCTCGTCGATCTCGAGGGCACCGCGCAGGCCGCGGCGCTCGCGGCGGCGTGCGCCGCGGACCCGCTGCCGGGGCAGGTCGACGCGGTGTGCGGCGCCGCCTCGGTGCTCCTCGTGCTCGACCGCCCGGTGCGGCGCGACCGAGCGGCGCAGCACCTCGGCGCTCTGGTGGCCGGCCTGGACGAGGAAGCCCTGACGGGTCCGGCCGCCGAGCACGCCCTCGAGGTGGTCTATGACGGGGAGGACCTGGACGAGGTCGCGGAGCTGACCGGCCTCGGGCGAGAAGGGGTCGTGGCGGCCCACACGGGCACGCCGTGGACCGTCGGGTTCGGCGGCTTCGCCCCCGGCTTCGCCTACCTCGTCGGCGGGGACCCGGCGCTGGAGGTAGCGCGGCGCAGCGCGTCGCGGCCGCGCGTACCGGCCGGGGCCGTCGGGCTGGCCGGGCACCACAGCGGGATCTATCCGCGCTCCTCGCCCGGGGGGTGGCAGCTGATCGGGCGCACCGCGGCGCCGCTGTGGGACGTCGCGCGCACCCCGCCGGCGCTGCTCGCCCCCGGGGACGCCGTGCGCTTCACCGCCGTGGAGAGCCTCGAGAGCAACCAGCCCGAGGGCGACGCTGCTCCGGGGGTCGACGCAGCCCTGACGAAAGGTGCAGGACCCGGGCTGGAGGTCGTCGGCGTCGCGGTGCAGACCCTCGTGGTCGACGCGGGCCGCCCGGGGAGGGCCGGCGCGGGGGTGCCTCGCTCTGGACCGATGGACCGCGGGGCGCTGGTGACCGCCAACACCGCTGTCGGCAACCCCGCCTGGACCGCGGCGCTGGAGGTGGTCGGCGGCGGTCTGCGGCTGGTGGCGCGCGGCGAGGTACTCGTCGCCGTGGCCGGCGCCCCCGTGGCGGTGACGACGACGAGCGACGACGGTGTGGTCCGCCGTCGCGGGCACGGGGTCGCCGTCGCCCTGCGCGACGGCGAGATCCTCGAGCTCGGTGAGCCGGTGAGCGGGCTGCGCTGCTGCGTCGCCGTGCGCGGCGGCCTCGACGTCGCTCCCGTGCTGGGCAGCCGCTGCACCGACACCCTCTCCGGCCTGGGACCGCCGCCGCTCGCGCGCGGTGACGTCGTCGCCGTCGGCGACGGGCCGGTGATGGCGGTCGCGCCGTCGCACGGTGACCGGCCCGACCCCACCGCCCTGACCGACGCCTGCCACCCCGATGGCCCGCGCCGCCTCGCTGTGGTCATCGGCCCCCGCGACGACTGGTTCACCTCCTCCGCCGTGGGCTCGCTGCTCGACCAGGACTGGGAGGTCGGTTCTCGCAGCGACCGCGTGGGCCTGCGCCTGCGCGCGGAGCGACCCCTCGAGCGCAGCCGCCACGACGAGCTGCCCACCGAGGGCATCGCCGCCGGATCGCTGCAGGCCTCCCCCGACGGCGACCTGGTGCTCTTCGCCGCGGACCATCCCGTCACCGGCGGGTACCCCGTGATCGCCGTGGTCACCGACGCTGACCTGGACCGGGTCGGCCAGCTGCGTCCCGGTGACCGGGTGCGCTTCACCCTCGATCCCGACGCCACCACGACCCGCACCCCCACCGGAACCTGGAGCCCTGAGGCCTGATGCGCACCGTCCTGATCGCCAACCGCGGCGAGATCGCCGTCCGGGTCGCCCGTGCGTGCACCGAGAGCGGCCTGCGCAGCGTCGCCGTCTACGCCGACGAGGACGCCGACGCCCTGCACGTGAGGGCCGCCGATGAGGCCCGTGCCCTGGGGGCGTCCGGTGCCAAGGTCTACCTCGACGCGGGCGCCCTGCTGCGCGCAGCGCGGGACTCCGGGGCCGATGCGGTCCACCCCGGCTACGGGTTCCTGTCCGAGAGCGCCGACCTCGCGGAGTCCGTGACCGCCGCCGGGCTCACCTGGGTCGGACCCCCACCGGCCGCCATGCGCCTGCTCGGGGACAAGGTCAGCGCCCGGCGCCTCGCCGCTGAGGTCGGAGCCCCGATGGCCCCGGGCACCACGTCGCCGGTGAGCGGCCCCGACGAGGTGCACGCCTTCGCCGAGCAGCACGGCTTCCCCGTCGCCATCAAGGCTGCGTTCGGTGGCGGCGGGCGGGGGCTGAAGGTGGCGCGGGCCCACGACGAGGTCGGGCCGGCCCTCGACGCCGCGGTCCGCGAGGCGGTGGCGGCGTTCGGGCGCGGGGAGTGCTTC
>JBBSRD010000081.1:0-10445 GCA_038243415.1 Actinomycetales bacterium
GCGCGCGTGGGGTCGGTCTCGGTCCGCAACGCGGTCAGGACCTGGCAGCAGCGGGCCCGGTTCGCCTTCCTCGGCGACGAGGAGGTGACCACGCGCGACGAGCTGGTCGCCTGGGCGGTCATGAACGCCACGGTGGCGCGGGCGCTCGCTGACGAGGACCTGGGGGAGCGCAGGGAGCGGCGTCGACGGGCGCGCGACGATGCGGCGGGTTCGGAGGACTGACCTCGGGCCGGAGCCAGCGACGCTGCGGGCCCTCAGACGGTGGCGGGCACGGGCTGCGGACGGGTGATGCTGACGAGCCCTGACACGCCCTGGCGGGCGGCGGCCTCGGTCATCGCGTCGACGAACGGCGTGGTGGCCGCGACGACCTGGACGTGGGCGGCGTGCCCGTCCACGAGCAGGCGACTGACGAGCTGAGCGGCGAAGGACGGGCTCCCCGAGACCAGGTGGCGGCAGTCGACGTCGACCTGGGCACCGGCGATCTCGCCGTCCAGGGCGTCGACCAGGGCGTCGGCCATGGCGCGTCCGGCGACCATGCTCGGCAGCTCGATCGTCAGCACCGCGGGCACCTCCTGCGCTCGGGGCGTGGACAGATCGACGCCTCCATCGACCACGGTACCTCTCACCGCCGCCGGCGGTCACCCCGCGACGGGCCCTCCGTGGCCCGCAGGGGGGCGGGTTCGCTGACGGGTCCCCGCATGCCGACCACGCCCTCGACGAGCGTCCCGGGGAAGGCCGCCCGCAGACGGCGGTCGTCGCGGGCGGTGGCGCTCGCGCGCACCGCCGCCGTCCCCGAGGCGACGTAGAGGAAGCCGCGGCGGCGGCCCACCTCCCGCACCGTCCCGCTCAACCCCGCCCCGCGGCTGGGGTCGGTGAAGCGGGATGTCCCGTCCAGGGCCAGGTGCAGGGCCTGGCGGTGGGTCCGTGCGCCCCGACCGGTGAGCGTGTCGAGGAGCCCCACGCCGCCGTCGGCGACCGCGAAGCGCACCCATCCCGAGCTCGGCAGGGTCTGCGCCGCGACGTAGCCGACCGTCCCGGAGTGGTCGGCGACGTTGAGGGCCATCTCGACCACGCCGGCGAAGAGCGCCTGCGCGGCGCCCCGGTCGTCACGGGCGGCGCGCGCGTGGACCAGCTCGCCGAGGGCCCTCGCGTCGTCCTCCGTGGCGACGTGGCGGACCTCGAGGAGGTCGCGCCGGCGGTCGAGCTCGTCCACGTCGACGAGGTCGTGCTCGACGTCGAGGGCGGTGAGCACCTGGCCGAGGTGCAGGCGCGTGGCGTAGCGCCGCTGCGCCTCGCGCACGGGGCCGAGGACCCGCAGCGCCAGCCCGGCAGCGGCGTGGCGGCGGGCGATGGCCGCCGTGCCCACCAGCTGGGCCGGGTCGATCCAGCGGCACCGTGAGAGGTCGACGACGTGGACCCCCGTGGCGTCAGGGCGGCACACGAGGTGGCCGAGGGAGGGCGGGTTCGGGGGAGGGGCGGTCACGGGGCTCCCTCCATCGTCCAGCGTGCGTACAGCTGTTCTAACACTACGGGGGCGGGCCGGCAGGGCGCCCAGCGCCACCCCGTGCGACCGAGCGACGCCGGGCTCGACGGACCCGGGGCGGAACGGGCTGCCCTCAGAGGCCGGTGACCGGCGCACGCCGCCGCTACGACGCCACCGGCCCTGCAGCGAGCGCCGCGCGGACGACCCCGGCGAGCATCGCGCCGATGCGTGGGCCGGCGGCGGCGCCGGCGTCGACGACGTCCTGCCCGTCCAGCGGCACGGGGCTGACCCCCGCAGCGAGGTTGGTCACGAGCGACACCCCCAGGACCGCCATGCCGGCGTGGCGCGCCGCGATGGCCTCCAGCGTGGTCGACATCCCCACGAGGTCCCCACCGAGGCGGCCCGCCATCGTGACCTCGGCCGGGGTCTCGAAGTGGGGCCCGCGGAACTGCACGTAGACGCCTTCCGTCAGCTCGGGGGCGACGGACCGGGCGACGTCTCGCAGCCGCGTCGAGTACAGGTCGGTGAGGTCCACGAACGTCGGGCCCTCGAGCGGCGACGTCGCGGTGAGGTTGAGGTGGTCGCTGATGAGCACGGGCGTCCCGATCTCCGTGTCGGGGTCGAGCCCGCCGCAGCCGTTGGTCAGCACGACGAGCCGGGCCCCGGCCGCCGCGGCGGTCCGCACCGCGTGCACGACGCGGCGCACCCCCCGCCCCTCGTACAGGTGCGTCCTCGAGGCGAAGACCAGCGCGCGGCGCTCACCGCCGCCGTGCTCCTCGTCGAGCCGGACCCGCACCGAGCGCACCACCCCGACGTGGCCCAGCGCCGCCGCGGCCGCGAAGCCGGGAAGGTCGGTCACGGGGATCTCGGTGAGCGTCTCGCCGACGAGGTCGGCGGTGGCCTGCCACCCGGAGCCCAGCACCAGGGCGACGTCGTGGCGCTCCACGCCGGTGGCCTCCGCGATCGCCGAGGCTGCCGCGGCGGCGACGGCGAAGGGATCGGTGCCCGGGTCGTCGAGGTCGAGCGGACCCGCCGGCACCGTCGTCGAGCGGGAGCGGTCCACCAGGGGGATGTCGTCGGCCATGGGGCGGACGCTAGCGGCCCCGGGCGTCGCCGCGCTGCTCCGTCAGTCGGCGACCTGGCCGTTGTGCGGCCGTGAGCGCAGGGCGACCGCGTAGGCGCTGGGCGCACCTCCGGCCTCGGCCGCGGCCGCGAGCGTCTCCAGATAGGACGGGCTGGGCAGACCGCCCTCGTAGTCGTCGAGGACGTACACCCACGCCACCCGCTCGCCCTCGAGGGTCGCGACGCGGACCTTCACCTTCCGGTAGAGGCCGATGCCGAGGCCCTCCCACTCGTCGAGGTCGCGCTCGTCGGCGGCGTGGATCTCGTACAGGGAGACGAACACCTCGGAGCCCTCGTGCTCGGCGACGGTGACCAGGGCGCCGTCGAAGCTGAGACCCTCACCACCGAACGTGAGGCGCCATCCCTGCATCCAACCGACGTCGCGCAGCGGCGAGTGCGGCGCGCGGACAGCCATGGAGGCGGGATCGACGTTGCTGCCGTAGGAGGCGTGAAGACACATGGTCGACGAGGGTAGTGTCACGTCTGTGCAGGGACGGCGATGATGGGCACATGAGCATCCACGCGTCGACGCGTTCCCCCGGACCGGCCCTGTGAGCGCGACCCGTGTCGTCATCGTCGGGGGCGGTCCCGGCGGGTACGAGGCCGCGCTCGTGGCCGCCCAGCTGGGGGCCGACGTCACCGTCGTCGAGCGCACCGGGATGGGCGGGTCCACGGTGCTGACCGACGTCGTCCCCTCCAAGACCCTCGTGGCGACCGCCGAGGTCATGGAGGCCGTCGCGGGCTCCGCCGCGCTGGGGGTGAGGGTCGGGACGAGCGGTGACCCGGCGTCGGTCGTCACGGTGGACCTGGCCCGCGTCAACGCCCGCGTGCGCGGCCTCGCGGCGAAGCAGTCCGAGGACATCGGCGCCCGCCTCGCCCGCGAGGGCATCCGGGTGCTCGCCGGGACGGGGCGCCTCGACGGGCCCTCCCGCGTGGTCGTCGACACCTCCGCCTCGCCGGACGCGCTGGAGGACCAGGACGGCGAGGCCGGCGCTGGCCGCGCCCGCGCCGACGAGGTGCTCGACGCCGACGTGGTGTTGCTCTCCACCGGCTCCTCGCCGCGGACGCTCCCGGCCGCGCAGCCCGACGGCGAGCGCATCCTCACGTGGAAGCAGCTGTACGGGCTCACCGAGCTCCCCGAGCGGCTGATCGTCGTCGGGTCCGGGGTGACGGGCGCGGAGTTCGCCAACGCCTACGACGCCCTCGGGGCCGAGGTGGTGCTCGTCTCCAGCCGCGACCGCGTGCTGCCCGGCCAGGACGCGGACGCCGCCGAGGTCATCGAGGAGGTGTTCCGCCGCCGCGGGATGGAGGTGCTCTCCCGCTCCAGGGCGACCTCCGCGACGCGGACCGCCGACGGGGTGGAGGTCGGCCTCGAGGACGGCCGCGTGCTCGCCGGGTCCCACTGCCTCATGGCCGTCGGCTCGGTCCCCCACACCGCCGGCCTCGGCCTGGAGGAGGCGGGGGTGACGCTGAGCGAGAGCGGCCACGTGCAGGTGGACCGGGTCTCGCGGACCACCGCACGCGGGGTCTACGCCGCAGGCGACTGCACCGGGGTGTTCGCGCTGGCCTCGGTGGCCGCGATGCAGGGGCGCACCGCGATGTGGCACGCCCTCGGCGACGCGGTCTCGCCGCTCAAGCTGAAGCAGGTGTCGGCGACGATCTTCACCACCCCGGAGATCGCGACGGTGGGCATCACCCAGGAGCAGATCGAGGCCGGCGAGGAGCAGGGGCAGGTGCTGAAGCTCCCGCTGGCGACGAACCCGCGGGCCAAGATGCTGGGGATCACCGACGGGTTCGTGAAGATCTTCTCGCGCCCGGGCTCGGGAGCGGTGGTCGGAGGGGTGGTCGTCGCGCCGCGGGCCTCCGAGCTGATCTTCCCCCTCACCCTCGCGGTCAAGCAGCGCCTCACGGTCGACCAGGTGGCGGAGTCCTTCACGGTGTACCCGTCGCTGTCCGGGTCGGTGGCCGAGGCCGCCCGTCAGCTCCACGAGGTCGTCCCCTCCTGACCCTGCTTCTCTCTCATTCCCGCCCACTTTCCTCGCTTCCACTGCATTTCGCGCTCGAATTGCTGCTGATCGCCGTTGCGGTCAATCTTCTTGCGCTCGGAATGCAGGATGAGGTGCGGGGTGGGGGTGCCGAGCGCTGATCAGCGACGCGTGGAGAGGCGGGCCACCTCACCGAGCACCATGGCCTCGAGAGCGCCGGGTCGCCGCAGCATCTCCGCGGTCACGTGCAGGACCGTCCAGCCGGCAGCGCTGAGCCGGTTGAGGCGCGCGCGGTCAGCGGCGAACTGCGTCATGTCACCGTGCCACCGCCCGTCGTGCTCGATGGCGAGCCTGAGGCGCTCGATGGCCAGGTCGACGCGGCCGGCGAACCCCTGGTCCGTGCGCACGACGAGCTGAGGAACGACCGTGAGGCCCAGGGCGAGCAGACGGACCCGGACGACGGACTCGGGCGGCGACTCCGCTCGTCCATCGGCGAGCTCGACTGCAGCCTTCACCCCTACGAGGTCATGGTCGTGCCGATCGCTCAGCCAGGCCCGGAGGGCCTCCAGGTCCAGCCGGCCAGCAAGCACCAGCGCATCGATGCGGGCGACGGCCGTCTCGAGCGGTTGTCCGGCCGCGCAGTCGAACGCCATGCGCTCCGCCGTCACCACCGGGACGCCCGCCCACTCGCGGTCTCCGAGCGGTCCGGCTGAGGCCCTTCGGACGATCAGCCCGCGGACGGTCGACGCCCAGCGGCCGAGAGTCACCATGGTCACCGGGTCGACGGGCCGAGCGAGGGGGACACCGAGGGCGCTGGCGAGCGAGGGCCCGGTGAGCCGGGTGCCACCAGGCACGATCAACCCGGCCGCTCGGCACTTGAGAGGGTGCGTGAGCGGGACGGACCTCGGCCGGTAGACGTCCCGGAGGACGGGGACGAGCTTCGCGCGGTTGCGCAGCATCCCGGGCGTCAGGTCACCGCGGGCGACCGCGAGGGACCCGACGAAGACGTCGGGCAGGGACGGCGGCCACGGGGTCCCGGACATGCCCGAAGTGTTGGAGAGGTCGCGCAGCAGGTCCTGGTGCGCGCGTCCTCCCTGTGGACGACCAGCTCCCACGACCCACACCTGTGGACGAAGCGCCCCTGCTCCCGCACCTCGAGCGCTTGATGCTGCCCGAACGGCGCTGTGCTCAGCGTTTCGAGCGCGAAATGCGGGCAGGAGAAGAGGGAAAGGTCAGGCGTCCACGAGGTCGCAGATCAGCGACCCCGTCGTGAGGGACTCGCCCACGCCCGCGCTCAGCCCGGAGACCACCCCGGAGCGGTGGGCGAGCAGCGGCTGCTCCATCTTCATCGCCTCGAGGACCAGCACGAGGTCGCCCTCGCCCACCTTCTGCCCCTCGGCGACGGCGACCTGCACCACGGTGCCCTGCATGGGCGCCGTGACCCCGCCCTTGCCGTGCTTGACGGGGGCGCGGGCCGCCGACGACGTGCGACGGCGCGGGCGCCGCGAGGGGCTCAGGCCCGTGGGGCTGGCCACGTGGCCGTTGCCGTTGGAGGAGGCGCCGAGCCCGCTGGGCAGGACCACCTCGAGGCGCTTGCCGCCGACCTCGACGACGACGACCTCGCGCTCGGCGGGACGCACCGCGTCGGTGCTCGAGGGGGTCGCGCGCGGCACGCCGTTCGTCCACTCCGTCTCGATCCAGCGCGTGTGCACCGTGAAGGGGGTGCCGTCGGTGGGCGCGAAGGCCGGGTCCTCGAGGACGGCCCGGTGGAAGGGCAGCACGGTGGGGACGCCCTCGACGGTGAACTCCGCGAGCGCGCGCCGGGCCCGGGCCAGCGCCTGCTCGCGGGTGGCACCGGTGACGACGAGCTTGGCCATCATCGAGTCGAACGCGCCGGAGACGATGTCGCCGGAGCGCACCCCGGTGTCGAGGCGCACCCCGGGGCCGCTGGGGGCCTCGAAGCGTCCGAGCCGGCCCTGGCAGGGCATGAAGCCGGCGCCGACGTCCTCGCCGTTGATGCGGAACTCGATCGAGTGGCCGCGGGTGGCGACCTCGGTGTAGCCGAGCGGCTCGCCGGCAGCGATCCGCAGCTGCTCGCCGACGAGGTCGATGCCGCTGATCTCCTCGCTGACGGTGTGCTCGACCTGCAGGCGGGTGTTGACCTCCAGGAAGGACAGCGTGCCGTCGGCGCCGACGAGGAACTCGACGGTCCCGGCGCCGACGTACCCGACGGCGGAGAGGATGTCGATCGAGGAGCGACGCATCGTCGCCTCGGTCGCGGGGTCCAGAAAGGGTGCGGGGGCCTCCTCGACAAGCTTCTGGTGGCGCCGCTGGAGGCTGCAGTCCCGGGTGGAGACGACGACGACGGTGCCGTGGGCGTCGGCCAGGCACTGCGTCTCGACGTGGCGGGGGCGGTCGAGGTAGCGCTCGACGAAGCACTCGCCGCGACCGAAGGCCGCCGTGGCCTCGCGCACCGCTGACGTGAACGCCTCGGGGATCTCCTCGCGGGTGCGCACCACCTTCATGCCGCGCCCGCCACCGCCGAAGGCCGCCTTGATGGCCAGGGGCAGGCCGTGCTCGTCGGCGAAGGCGAGGACGGCCTCGGTGTCGTCCACGGGGCCGGGGGTGCCGGCCACCAGGGGTGCGCCGACCTTCTCGGCGACGCGGCGGGCCTCCACCTTGTCGCCGAGGGCCTCGATGGCCTCGGGGGAGGGGCCGATCCACGTCAGGCCGGCGCTCTGGACGGTCTCGGCGAAGGCGGCGTTCTCGGCGAGGAACCCGTAGCCGGGGTGCACCGCGTCGGCGCCGGAGCGCTTCGCGACGTCGATCAGCTTGTCCGAGCGCAGGTACGTCAGGCTCGCGGTGTTGCCGTGCAGCGCGTAGGCCTCGTCGGCGAGGGTGACGTGCAGGGAGTCGCGCTCGCAGTCGGCGTAGACGGCGACGCTGAGCACCCCCGCGTCACGGCAGGCACGGATGATGCGGACGGCGATCTCCCCGCGGTTGGCGACGAGGACCTTGGAGACCATCCGGCGACAGTAGGGCCGGAACGGCCCGGCGACGACAGCGTTGTAGGGCAGCGACAAGGGCGCCGCCGCAGCGTTGTCGAGCGGTTGGTCGCCAGGGCGCCGCACCTGTGGTGGGGCGCGTCCCGCCGGGTGCCGGAGCGGGTCCGTGGCGTCCGGGTGATCGCGGCGACGCGACGGAGGGTCCCCGGGGCAGGATGGAGCTCGTGGGCGCGAGCAGCGACGACGCGTCAGAGCGACGGTCCGGCTCGGCCCAGGCCGTCGAGATGGCCGTGTTCGTCCTGCTGGGCGGGGGACTCGCCCTGCTCGTCCCTCTGCTGCCTCCGGGGGTCCGCGGGGCCGCCTCGTCGGGGGTCTTCTCGCTCGGCGCCGCTGGCCTCCTCGTCTGCCTGGTGGCGCTCGTGAGGGACGCGCGCCGACGCCGTGCCCGTTCGGCGGCTGCCGGCGCCGGCGCACCGAGCAGGAGCACGGGAGCACCGTTGCCGTACGGGCCGTGGACCGTGCGGGCGTACGGGCTGTTCCTGGGCATCCTGCTCGCACAGCCAGGCTTCCTGCTCGTCCCGACCCTCCTCTTCGGCGACTCGCTCGTCGCGCGCGGCACCGTCGTCGTCGTCGGCGCCGCCGTGGTGGTGGGGGTAGCGCCACTGGTCCGCGGCTCGCAGCGTCGTCAGCTCGCCGCCGCCCGCGCCGAGCACGCCGGCGAGGCGGTGGTCCTCGTGGCCCTCGTCGACCTGGCCACGATGCGTCTGGCCCAGTGGGCCAGGGCCGCGCGGGCGACCCTGCCCGCCGAGGTCGGCCGCGCCGGGCTGCTCGTCGCCGACGCCGAGGGCCTCGCCCTCCACCGCTCCGGCCGCCCCGCGCGGCTGGTCCACCGGTGGGCGTGGGACGACGTCGAGCTCTCCTGCGCGCCCCACCCCGAGGACCAGGGCGCCGCGACGCTCGTCCTCACCCTGCTCGGCCCGGTCCCCGCCCCGAGGGCGCGCGCCACCCCGGTCGGCCGGCGCCGCTTCGACGTCACGCTCTCGGTGCGCGACGGCGCGGCGCCCGCGAGCCCCACCGTCGTCGAGCGGGCGATCAGCGACCTCACCGCGCGCCGCCCGACGGCCGCCAGCGGGTCGCGGGTCGCCGACGTCGGGGGCGTGAGGTAGAACAGCACCCGGCGGTCGGCCCGCCCGGGACGCGCTCCGCCGTCCCTCGACGACGAGAGAGCGATCCGGTGACACCTTCATGAGCAGCGCCCTGGCGTTCCTGGACCGGGACCGCACCGTCGCCTCCCCGGGCTACAGCCGCTGGCTGATCCCTCCGGCGGCGCTCGCGGTGCACCTGAGCATCGGGCAGGTGTACGCCTTCAGCGTCTTCAAGCTCCCCCTCGTCGAGCGGTTCGGGCTCGGGAGCAACCAGACGCCGATCGCCATCATCTTCTCCGTCGCCATCGTCATGCTCGGGCTGTCCGCGGCCTTCGGGGGCACGTGGATGGAGCGCAACGGCCCTCGCAAGGCCATGGCGCTCGCGGGTGCGTGCTGGGCCCTGGGCTTCGTCATCGCCGCCCTCGGGGTCTCCAGCGAGCAGCTGTGGCTGGTCTACCTCGGTTACGGCGTCATCGGGGGCATCGGGCTGGGCATCGGCTACATCTCGCCCGTCTCCACGCTCATCAAGTGGTTCCCCGACCGCCCTGGCCTCGCGACGGGCCTCGCGATCATGGGCTTCGGGGGCGGTGCGCTCATCGCGAGCCCGCTGTCCAACGCGCTGCTCAACGGGTACGCGGCCGACCCCGGCGTGTCCACCGCTGACGCCGTGGCGCCGGCCTTCCTCACCCTCGGGTTGGTCTACGCGGTCCTCATGGCCCTGGGCGCCTTCGTCATCCGCGTGCCGGCCGAGGGATGGCTGCCGACGGGGTGGACCCCTCCGAAGAGCTCCCGCAAGATGCAGACCACCGCCGACGTGAGCGCGAAGAGCGCCATCCGGACCCCGCAGTTCTGGTTGCTGTGGACGGCGCTGTTCTGCAACGTCACCGCGGGCATCGGCATCCTGGAGCAGGCGTCCCCGATGGTGCAGGACTTCTTCTCCAACGTCAGCGTCGCCGCGGCCGCCGGTTTCGTCGGGCTGCTGTCGCTGTGCAACATGGCCGGACGGTTCGTCTGGTCGGCGACCTCGGACAAGATCGGTCGCAAGGGGATGTACGCCATCTACCTCGGCGTCGGGGCGGTGGCCTACCTGCTCGTGGTCCTCACCGGCACCACCTCGATCGGCCTCTTCGTGGTGCTCACCGGGATCATCATCAGCTTCTACGGCGGGAGCTTCGCCACGGCGCCGGCCTACCTCAAGGATCTCTTCGGTGGCTATCAGGTGGGCGCCATCCACGGTCGCCTCCTCACCGCGTGGTCTGCCGCGGGCATCGCCGGGCCGCTCATCGTCAACGCCGTCGCCGACAACCGCCGCTCCTCCGGCGTGGAGGGAGCGGACCTGTACGGCCTCAGCCTCTCGATCATGGTGGGCGTGCTCGTGGTCGGCTTCATCGCCAACGCCCTGGTGCGTCCGGTGAGCTCGAGGTTCCACGAGAAGCCGTACGTCGCCCCGAGCCGTGAAGCCCGGCGTGAGCGCCAGGCGTCGACCACGGGAGGCAGCTCGCGGGGCCCCAGCAACCGTCGCTCCGCCGCAGGAGGTTCCCGATGAGCCGACGTCGCAAGCCGCAGAGCCGCAACCCGGCCGCCAGGGCGGAGAACAGAGCCGCGAGACCGGAGGACAAGGCCGCCAGGCCGGACGAGCGCGGTCCCCGCGGGCAGGCGATGGCAGCGGTCGACGACGCGTCGGGCACCGCCACCGTCGCCGACA
>JBBSRD010000082.1:0-10377 GCA_038243415.1 Actinomycetales bacterium
CCACCGATGAGCCGTGGGTGAGCGCGCCGGACCTCTCGTCCCTCCCGGCGCCACCCGACCCCGAGGTGCCCCCCGTGCTGACCCGCGCCCTCTGGCGCTCCCGCTCGATGACGGCCCGCACGGCGCGCGTCGTGCTGCCGCCGGCCGTGCTCCACCGCGTCGAGCCGTTCGTGCGCGCGCCGGAGCGACGCTGGTGGCGCGGCGGGCGTGACGGCGTGGGCTGGGCGGTGCGCCTCGCCGGCGCCGCGGCGGCGGGCTTCGTGGTCGCCCGACTCCTGCTGCCCGGCTCCACCCCGCTGGTCGCCGCGCTCAGCGCGATGCTGGTGGTCCAGCTGACCCCGGTCTCCCTGCTGACCAACGGGGCCCTGCGCATCGTCGCGATCCTCTCCGGGGTCGCCATCGCCGCCGTCTTCGCCGCCAACGTCCCCCTGTCGTGGTGGTCGATCGCCCTCGCCGTGGGCGTCGCCGCCCTGGTGGGGCAGGTCCTGCGCCTGGGCGACAACATCATCGAGGTGCCGATCAGCACCATGCTGGTGCTGTGCGCCGGGCAGTTCGGCTACGGCAGCGCGGCCTCCCACCGAATCGTCGAGTCCCTGCTGGGGGCGGCCGTGGGCATCTTCATCACCATGGTGGTGCCGCCGCGCATCGTCAGCGACGACGCCGGGAAGGCCGTCGCGGAGGTGGCCGACGCGGTCTCCGACCTCCTCCTGCGCTCCTCGTGGGAGCTGACCGACGTCGACGACGTGCCGACCACCGCTCGGTCCTGGGTCGACGAGGCCAGGAGACTGACCCGCTGGCTGCCCGGCGCCGTGCGCG
The DNA here is from genome assembly GCA_038243415.1 of Actinomycetales bacterium. GTDB lineage: Bacteria > Actinomycetota > Actinomycetes > Actinomycetales > Quadrisphaeraceae > CADCUY01. The sequence continues at coordinate 817 of JBBSRD010000082.1, forward strand.
CGGTGGACACCGCGCAGGAGAGCCGCCGGTTGAACCTGCGCGCCCTCGCGCTCGTCGACACCGGGCCGGGCCTGCGGCAGGGGGTCGTGTCGATCGAGGCCAGCCTCGTGACGGTGCGCAGCACCTACCGCTCGCTGCTGGACGTCGTGGACGGCACCACGTGGGACGTCGACGAGCTGAGCGAGGAGGTGAAGGCCTCCACCGCGATGGTCCTGCGAGAGGCGTCGGTGGCCATCGGTGCGTTCGGCGACCTCGTCGAGGCCCAGGCCCGGCGCCCCGACGTCGGGCGGCCGGCGCCGCTCGCCCGGATCTCCCCGCGTCAGCGCGGCCGCGCCCGGGGCGCCCTGCCCGACCCGTCGGCGCGTCCGTCCGGCTCGGCCCAGCCTCTCGGTGAGGCGCCCGCGGCGCTGCGCGAGCGGGAGGCGCTGCGCGTCGGGCTGTCGGGGCTGCGTGACGCACGGGTGCGCCTGACCGAGCTGGTGCTCGTCGCCCGTTCCGACTTCGCGGAGCTCAACGTCACCCTGCTCGCGTGCGTGCGCCGGCTCCTCGTCGAGCTCGACCTCGACCACCGGGACCGCGTGATGTCCACGCCGCCCGGGCAGGGTCTGCCCCGCCTGGTGGAGCGGCGCGCCCAGGGCCGCCTGCCGGAGCCTGCTCCCGAGGCGGAGCCGGTACCGGCCCCGGACGCTGCGGGCGACCCCGCCGTCGGTCCGAGCCCCGCGGAGGGCCTCGCCGCGGGCGGCGGACCCACGAGGGCCGGCCGCGCCGTGCGCACGATGGTGCGCCGCAGCTCCGCGCTGCGCCGGCGGGTGGTCCCGCGGCTCAGTCCTCCAGGGGCATCAGGACCCACAGGACCACGTACACCAGGACCTGCGTCCCGGGAAGGATGAGGGAGGCGATGAACAGCGCTCTCACCAGCGTCCTGCTCACGCCGAAGCGCTGCGCGATGCCGGCGCAGACGCCGGCGACGATCTTGTGGGAGCGGGGCCGGGAGAGCATCTGACCACCCTGCCAGCACGCGGGGCGGGCGTCCACCACGACGCAGCACGCTCGTCGCGACCAGCACACCTAGGGTTCACCCCGATGACTGCTGTGCTGCTGGCGCACCTGGTCGCGGCCGGCCTCGCCGTGCCCGCCATCAGGCGCTGGGGCGCGCGCGGGGTCCTCGCGACCGCGCTGGCACCGCTCGCCGTGGTGGTGTGGCTCGCCGCCGTGCTGGTGCGGGACGGCGCGGGAGCCGTCCGCGAGCAGGTCCTCCCCTGGATGCCCGAGCTCGGGCTCACCCTGGCGCTGCGCCTGGACCCGCTCTCGATCGTCATGACGGCCGTCGTCGCGGGCATCGGCGCGCTCGTCCTCGTCTACTCCTCGGGGTACCTCACCGTCGACGGCGCCCCCGGCACCGACCTGGCGGCCGTGCAGACCCGCACCCGCACCCGCACCGCCTCGCTGCTCGTCGGCTTCGCCGCGGTGATGCTGGTGCTGGTGCTCGCCGACGACCTGCTGCTCCTCTACGTCGCGTGGGAGCTGACGACCGTGCTCTCCTGGCTCCTCGTCGGCGGTGAGGGCCGTGACCGCGACGAGCGCCGGCCCGCCCTGCAGGCGCTGCTCGTCACCACCTCGGGCGGCCTCGCCATGCTGGTGGGCTTCATCATCCTGTGGCACCTCACCGGCACCACGCGGATCTCCGCGATCCTCGCCGACCCCCCGGCGGCCAGCACCCTCCTCACCGCCGCGGCCGTGCTGGTGCTCCTCGGCGCGATCACCAAGTCGGCCCTGGTCCCGGCGACCGCGTGGCTGCCGAGCGCCATGGTCGCGCCCACCCCCGTCAGCGCCTACCTTCACGCCGCCGCGATGGTCAAGGCCGGCGTGTACCTCGTGGCCCGCTTCAGCCCGGTCTTCGCCGACGTGCCTGCCTGGCGGGTGCTGGCGGTCACCCTCGGGTGCCTGACGATGCTCGTCGGCGGGTGGCGCGCGCTGCGCCAGACCGACCTCAAGCTCGTCCTCGCGCAGGGCACCGTGAGCCAGCTGGGCTTCATGATCGCGCTCTTCGGCGCCGGCGGGCGCACCGCCGCCATCGCGGGCACCGGCATGCTCGTCGCGCACGCCCTGTTCAAGTCCACGCTGTTCCTCGTCGTCGGCGCGATCGACCACTCGGCCGGCACCCGCGACCTGCGCAAGATCTCCGGGCTGGCCCGCCGGGCCCCGTGGCTGCTCGCGGCGGCGGTGGCCGCGGCCGCCTCCATGGCGGGCATCCCCCCGCTGCTGGGCTTCGTCACCAAGGAGTCGGCGTTCGAGGCCTTCACCCTCGGCCTCGCCGAGGGCTCCCCGCCCGGGACCGGGGTCGACACCCTCGTCGCGGTGGTCCTCGTGGTGGGCTCAGTGCTGACGGTGGCCTACAGCGCACGCTTCGTGTGGGGCGCCTTCGCCACCCGCGACGTCGAGGAACCCACGCCGTGGCACGCCCCCGGTCCGGCCCTGGTGGTCCCCCCGGTCGTCGGCGGCGCGATCTGCCTGGTCGCCGGGCTGCTGCCCTCCGCGGTGGACGCGGCTGCGGTCCGTGTCGCCGCCACCGGGGCCGACCGGGCCGCGCTCGGCGCCGGGGTCCCCGCCGACGACGGGTACCACCTGGCCCTGTGGCACGGGTTCGGGATCCCCCTGCTCGCCACCGCGCTGGTGCTGGCCGGCGGCGCGGCCCTGTTCCTCGCGCGCGGCCCGGTGGCGCGCGCGGGCACGGCGGTGGCGAGGCAGCGGGTGCTGGCGGCCTTCGCCCCGGGCTCGGCCTACCTCCAGGGCCTCCGAGGGTTGTTCTTCCTGGCGGGCACCGTCACGAAGGCCACCCAGCGGGGGTCGCTGCCGCAGTACCTCGCCGGCATCTTCGCCGTCCTCGTGGCCGGTCCGGGCATCGTGCTCCTCGTGAACCTCGGTGAGGTCTGGCCGACCCGCTGGCGCGCCTGGGACGACCCCCTCCAGGCGGTGGTCGGCGCGGTGATGATCGCGACGGCGGTGGCTGCTGCCAGGTCCCGGCACCGCCTCGGGGCGGTGCTCATGGTCGGCGCCAGCGGGTACGCCCTCGCCGCGCTGTTCGCGCTCGGCGGGGCGCCGGACCTGGCCCTGACGCAGGTGCTCGTCGAGACGCTGACCCTCGTGGCCTTCGTGCTCGTGCTGCGCCGCCTGCCGACCCGCTTCGCCCTCGCGGGCGACGACGCTCTCGCCGACACGATGGTCCGCCGCACGGGCACGGTGCCCGGGGTCCGCCGCGGGGCGCGCCTGGCCGTGGCCGTGGGGGTCGGCGCGATGTTCGCCCTCGCCTCGGCCGTCGCTCTCGCGGCGCGCACGGCGACGCCCGTCTCGGAGCGCTTCGCCCGGCTCGCCGTCGAGGTGGGCGGGGGAAAGAACGCCGTCAACGTCACCCTCGTCGACATCCGTGCCTGGGACACCCTCGGCGAGATCACCGTGCTCGTCGTCGCCGCGACCGGGGTCGCGAGCCTGGTCTTCATCAGCTCTCGCACCGGCAGCGCCCCGCGCGTGCACGGGGCGGGCGACGGTGGGGCGACCTCGGCCGACGAGGGGGCGGTCGTCGCGCTCGACGGGCGGAGCGAGCTCGTCGACGGCCCGCGCTCGGTGAGCCAGGAGAGCTGGCTGCCGGCCGTCGCGACCCTGCCGGTGGAGCGCCGCTCCGTGGTCCTCGAGCTGCTGGTGCGCCTGGTCTTCCCCGCCGTCCTCGTGCTCTCGGTGTACCTGCTCTTCTCCGGTCACGACCACCCGGGGGGCGGTTTCGCGGGCGGGCTCGTGGCGGGTCTCGCGCTGGTGCTGCGCTACGTCGCCGGTGGGCGCTACGAGCTGGGCGAGTCGCTGAGGGTGCCGCCCGGCGCGCTGCTCGGTGGTGGCCTGACGATCGCCGTCCTGGCCGCGCTGGTCCCGGCGCTCTCGGGCCTCACCGTGTTCGAGAGCCTCGTCCTCGAGGGCGACCTGCCGCTGCTCGGCGACGTCAAGGTGGTCACCGCGACCGCCTTCGACGTCGGCGTCTACCTCATCGTCATCGGTCTCGTGCTCGACGTGCTGCGCAGCCTCGGCGCCGAGGTGGACCGCGTCGCCGCCCTCGACGCCGAGCGCGCGCACGACGGCGCGCCGGCCGGAACCGAGGAGGTGCCCGCATGAGCCCCACCGTGGTGCTCCCCCTCGTCATCGGCGTGGTCGTCACGTCCGGCGTCTACCTGATGACCGCGCGCCACCTCAGCCGCGTGGTCCTCGGGGTGGTGCTCCTGGGCAACGGCATCAACCTGCTGCTGCTCGCCGCCGCGGGGACGGCGGGGCGGCCCCCCATCGAGGGCTCCGGACCGGGGGCGAGCAGCGACCCCCTGCCCCAGGCGATGGTGCTCACGGCCATCGTCATCACCCTCGCCATCACGACGTTCCTGCTCGCCGTCGTCTACCGGCGCAGCCGCACGTCCGGCGACGACATGATCGAGGACGACGACGACGACCGCCGCGTCCGAGGGGACGCCGACCTGTGACCCTCGGCGCCTCCGCGCTCGTCCCGCTCCCCGTGCTGCTCCCCCTGCTCGGCGCGGCGCTGACCCTGCTCATGGCCCGGTCCTCGTCGGGCCAGCGCCTCGTCAGCGTCGTCACGCTCAGCGGCGTGCTGGCCTGCGCGATCGGGCTCATGGTGCTCAGCGCGCGGGACGGCGCCCAGGTGGTCACCGTCGGCGCGTGGCCGACCGGCGTGGGGATCGCCCTGGTGGCCGACCGGCTCTCGTCACTGATGCTCGCCACGTCCGCCGCCGTGACGCTGCTGGTGATGCTGTTCTCGGTGGGGCAGGGCGCCGCGGTGGACCGGGCGGAGGACGCCCCCGACTCCGCGCGGATCCCCGTCTCGATCTACCACCCGACGTTCCTCGTCCTGTCCGCCGGGGTCTCCATCGCGTTCCTCGCCGGGGACCTGTTCAACCTCTTCGTGGGCTTCGAGGTCCTCCTGGCCGCGAGCTACGTGCTGCTCACCCTCGGCGGGACCAGCGCTCGCGTGGCGGCCGGGACCACCTACATCCTCGTGGCGCTGGCCTCCTCGTTCGTCTTCCTCGCCGGCGTCGGCCTCGTCTACGCCGCGACCGGCACCCTGGCCATGGCCGACCTCCCCGACCGGCTGGCGGCGCTGCCGTCCCCGGTCGCGCTGTCGCTGCAGCTGGTGCTGCTGGTGGCCTTCGGCATCAAGGCGGCGATCTTCCCGCTCTCGGCCTGGCTCCCCGACAGCTACCCCACCGCCCCGGCGCCGGTCACCGCGATCTTCGCGGGCCTGCTCACCAAGGTGGGGGTCTACGCGATCTTCCGCACGCAGACCCTGCTGTTCCCCACCGAGCGCAGCGAGGCGCTGACCGACGTCCTGCTCGTGCTCGCGCTCGGCACCATGGTGGTGGGCGCGCTGGGCGCCATCGTCCAGAGCGACTTCAAGCGGGTGCTCTCGTTCACCCTCGTCAGCCACATCGGGTACATGCTCTTCGGCATCGCGCTGGGCTCCGAGCTGGCGCTGACCGGCGCCATCTTCTACGTGGTCCACCACATCGTCGTGCAGACCGCGCTCTTCCTGATCAGCGGCCTCATCGAGGTGCGCGCCGGGACGACGAGCATCGAGCGCCTCGGGGGACTGGCCTCCGCGCTGCCGTGGCTCGGGGTCCTCTACCTGATCCCGGCGCTCAACCTGGCGGGCATCCCCCCGTTCTCCGGCTTCGTCGGCAAGGTGGTGCTGCTCCGCGCCGGCGTCGACGACGGCGGTACGCTCGTCTGGGTGCTCGTGGTCGGCGCCGTGGTCACCTCGTTCCTCACCCTGCTCGCGATGGCGCGGGTGTGGGCCAAGGCCTTCTGGTCCGGGCGGGCCCCCGACGAGCCGCGACCCGCCAGAGTCGGCGCCCCCACCCTGACGCGGCGGCTGCCCGCCGGGGTCGTGGTGCCGACGCTCGGCGCCGTGGCGGCCACCCTGGTCCTCACCATCGGTGCCGGCCCCCTGTACGCCTACTCCGCCGCCGCCGCGACCGACGTGCTGAGCGACGGCTACCGCACCGCCGTCGCCCAGAGCGCCGAGGCGGCCTCCGCCGGCGGGGAGGGTGCGCCGTGAGCACCTCGACCGACGAGGGCTGGAGCCCCGGCCGTCCCGGCCGCTCGAGGCGCCGCCTCCTGCCCGGCCGCGAGGCCTGGCCGACGCTCCTCGCGATGGTCGTGGTCTACCTCGCCCTCCTGGGCTCCTTCACGGTGGCCTCGGTGCTCAGCGCGGTGGTGGTGGCCCTCGTCCTGAGCCTCGCCTTCCCGGTGCCCGCCCTGCCCCGCGACGGTGTGCTGCACCCCTTCGGGCTGCTCCGCCTCGTCGCCAGGGTGCTGGTCGAGATGGTGAAGGCCAGCGCCCAGATCGCCTGGCTCACCGTGAGGCCGGGCCCGCCGCCCGCCACGAGCGTGGTCGCGGTGCCGCTGCGCACCGACTCCGACCTCGTGGTCGTGACGACCTCGATGATCATCACGCTGCTGCCGGGGAGCCTGCTCGTCGACGTGGACCGGCCCACCTCGACGCTGTACGTCCACGCCCTCGGCGCCCACGACCCCGGGAAGGCCGCCCGCGTCCAGGTGGCGATGATCGAGCACCGCGTCGCCGAGGCCCTCGGGTCGACGGCCGACCGTGAACGGTGCGCGGCGCCGTGAGCTTCCTCGAGGGGAGCGGCGTCCTCGCGCTCGCGCTGATCGGCGTCGGCGCGGTCCTCGCCCTGGTGCGCCTGGTGCGGGGCCCGGCGAGCCCGGACCGCGCGGTGGCCTCCGACGTGGTGGTCACCGCGTTCATGGGCGCGGTGGTCGTGGTCATCACCGTCGGCGGCGAGGAGACCTTCGTGCCCGTGCTGCTCGTCCTCGCCCTGCTGGGCTTCATCAGCTCGTCGGCGGTCGCGCGCTTCCTGAGCCGCAGCGACCGGGAGGACGGGTGAGCGCGCTCGCGTCCGTCGCGGACGTCGTCTCGGGCGCGTGCCTGGTGGTGGGCGCCCTGCTCACGGTGACGGCCGGGCTCGGCCTCGTGCGCTTCCCCGACGTGCTCTCGCGCATGCACGCGGGCTCCAAGCCTCAGGCGTTCGGGCTCCTGGTGATGCTCTTCGGCGCGGCGCTGCAGGTGGGGTGGGCCGGCGTCCCGGTGCTCGTGCTCGTGGCGCTCTTCCAGGTGATGACGGTCCCGGTGGCCACGCACCTGCTGGCGCGCGTCTCCTTCCGCACCGGGGCGGTGGACACGTCACGGCTCGACGTCGACGACCTCAGCAGCACCCTGCGGCGCCCTGCAGAACCAGCCGGAGCCGACGACGAGCCGTGACGGCGGCGCGGCGGACCAGGGGTGCAGGACGACCTTGGTCCAGCCGTCGTCACGCGCGTCGAAGTGCTGGTACGCGTCCACGGCTTCGTCGAGGCCGATCTCCTGGCTCACGATGAACCCCGGAGTGGCGCGGCCGGCGATGATGAGGTCACGCAGGCGCCGGTTGTCGGTCTTCACGTCGGCCTGGCCGGTACCGAGGCTCAGCCACTTGAACCAGAGCTTCCCGAAGGGGAACCGCAGCTTCCCCTGCTGCATCAGCTCGTCGGGGCCGTTCGGGTCCGCCGGGAGAAAGATCCCCACCCCGCCGACGCCGCCGGTGGCCCGCGCCCATGACGGTGACGGGCTCCCCGGGTCGCAGCCCCGGCAGGCGTGTCGCGTGCCATCCGGTGGGGAAGATGTCGGAGAGCATGCTCAGATCGAGCTCGTGCTCGGTCCCGCCGAGCAGCCGCAGGGCGTTGAAGTCCGCGAACGGCACGCGCAGGTACTCGGCCTGCCCGCCGCTGAAGGGCCCCGTGCCGGCGAGCCCAAAGGCTCCGCCAACCGTGCCCGGCTTGATCTCCAGGCAGAAAGTTCCCTCACCGGACATCAGAATGCTCGCGCGGAACGCGTGGCCTGCTCTCTCGTCTCAACCATCGGGGGAGCAGCGAGTCACCCCCCCCCGCCGCTCACCACGTCACTGCTGTCATGTCTCCCACCGCGGACGTACGGTGGGAGACATGACCGCCGAACCGACTTTCCGGATCAAGGTCGATGCCAAGCGTCGCCCCACCCTCCCGCAGTCCCTGCTCGACGCCGCGGGGGTGAGGGACGGTCACAGGACCTGATCGCCCACCTGGAGGCCCCCGGGCGCATCGTGCTGGAAGGACCGGCCACCGTGCTGGCCCGCCTGCAGGAGGCCGTGCTGTCCGGCAAGCACGAGCGGGGGGTCACCACCTCTTTGGCCGACGAGCTGCTGGCCGAGCGGGAGAAGGACGCCAGCCCGCACCCGGCAGCCGAGTTCGAGGCTGACGCCGGGCCCCGCACCCGGTGAGCGCACCGACGCTGCCACGGCCCCTGCCGCACGGTGCGGTGGTGCTGGACGCCTCCTTCATCATCGCCCTGCTCGACGGAGAACCGGCCGCCCAGCGCCACTCCGCCGTCCTGGCCCGATCGGTGATCTCCTCGGTCACCCTGGGAGAGGTCTTCTACGAGCTGCACGCCTCCACCGGCGTTGAACCTGCCGTGATCCAGACCGGCCTGCTGGCCCTGGGAGCAGCGTTGGTGGACCTGCCCGTGGCCGCCGCCGCCCACCTCCCCGTCCTGCGCACCATCGACGCCGCCCGCCGCACCGAGCAGAAGACCAACGGAGAGAGGGGTGCAGCCCTGTCCCTGGCCGACCTCGCCGTCCTGGGCCACGCCACGCACGCCGACCTGCCCGTGCTCACCGGGGACCGGCACTGGACCACCCTGGGACCTCACGGGCTGACCGTCGACGTGCACCTGTTCCGTGATGGGCCGGCGACCGCATGAGGCGGGATTCTGTCCCTCGTCCCGCCCCGTAGAGCAGAGAGCTTCGCGCGGGATGGCCGTGGTGCGGGGCTGCTGCGGGTGGCGATCGACCCGCAGGTCCGGGGAGAAGCGGAAGAGCGCTGAGTCACCCCACGCGGTGACCCACCGCTCGAGCTGCTCCGGGCCCGTCACCGTGCTCCAGCGAGCGACGCCCGACCCGGACGTCGGTGGAGCTGGACGCTCCAGAGCGATCCAGGAGGCGCCGAACAGAAGATGAAAGCCTTGGGCGGCCAAGTCCAGGTCGGCGACGCTGTCCTTGACCGAGCACCCCGATCCCGTGGTCTCGATCCCGGCGACGAGCCGAGCGGCGTCGACGCGAGGGGCCAAGGTGATCGCGTCGGAGTACAGCGGCGGGGTACGCGCCGCGCTGGTCCACATCGACTGCTCGAAGGTGCCCAGGATGCCCTCGCAGACGCACACCGCGTGGCACCACCGGACGTTGTTCACCACGCTGGCACCCAGCACTTCCACCGAAGCCGCGCCTTCGGACAGCGCAGCGCTCTCAGGACTGTCATCAGGACTCACCAAGCCGCCGTAGGACCCGTCTCACCGTGCACCCTCGCCACGAACCCGTGGTTAGTTGTCTCCGGGTCCGGTGGTCCGGAACCTCTCCGTGCCGTGGACTGATGGACTGCCTGGTGTCGTCGTCGGTGTGACGCCGATCAGCCGTTCAGCAGCTCGGC
>JBBSRD010000083.1:0-10286 GCA_038243415.1 Actinomycetales bacterium
GCGGGCCAGCTCCTCCGGGGTGGGCTCACGCCCCAGGTCCTGGAGCATCAGGCGCTGCACGCGGGCCAGCTTGTTGATGACCTCGACCATGTGCACCGGGATGCGGATGGTGCGGGCCTGGTCGGCCATGGCGCGCGTGATCGCCTGGCGGATCCACCACGTCGCGTAGGTCGAGAACTTGTAGCCCTTGGTGTAGTCGAACTTCTCCACCGCGCGGATCAGCCCGAGGTTGCCCTCCTGGATGAGGTCCAGGAAGAGCATCCCGCGACCGGTGTAGCGCTTCGCGAGGGAGACCACGAGCCGCAGGTTGGCCTCGAGGAGGTGGTTCTTCGCCATGCGCCCGTCGTGGGAGATCCACTGGAGCTCGCGGTGGTACTTCGCATCGAGCTCGGGGTCGGCGTTCATCTTCTCCTCGGCGAAGAGGCCGGCCTCGATCCGCTCGGCGAGCTCGACCTCCTGCTCGGCGTTGAGGAGGGCGACCTTGCCGATCTGCTTGAGGTAGTCCTTGACCGGGTCGGCGGTCGCGCCGGCGGTGGCGACCTGCTGCGCGGGCGCGTCGTCGTCGTCGGCGTCGGAGACGATGAAGGACGACGACGCGGTGGTCGGCGCTGCCGGGGCGGTCTCCTTCTCCTCGGCCTCCTCAGGGTCCTCGGCGGACGCGGAGGTGCCCGTGGGCTCGGCCGCGGGCTTGGGCGCCGCAGGCTTCTTCGCCCGCGAGGGGCGGACCCGCGCGGGGCGGGCCTTCGGGGCGGCCGCCTCGTCGCCGGCGGTCTCGGCGGGTGCCGCCGCGGCCGAGGTGGTCCCGGCTGCGGCGGCGGCGGCTGCCGCGTTCCGGCTGGCGACCGCTGCCTTGGAGCGTGAGGGTCGGACCCGCGGGGCGGCCGGGGCCTTCGCCTCGGGCGTCTCGGCGCCGGCGGCGGCAGCGGGCTCGTCCGCCGGGGCGGCTGCGGCGCGGCGCGTGGTGATGGGAGCGGCGGCGGTCCGCGAGCGCGGCGCCCTCGTGGAGGTCGCCGCGGCGGTGGCGGGCGCGGCCACGACGACCGACACGTCGGCGGTCTCGAGGGCTCTCAGCACGGCCTTGACGCGCTTCATGGGTATCGCGGCTTCCTCGCACGCCGCACGGACGCTCGAGGCGTCGACCGACCCGTGGGCGGTGCCCTCGTGGAAGAGCTCCGCCAGGCGGGGGTGGTCGAACTCCGGTGGCAGGGTGGGTGTGGTCACCGACGGCACGGACTGCCTTTCGTCGTGGAACGGCTGGGCGGGGCTCGACGCTGGTGGGGCGCGGACGGATCCTTCGTCAGCGTCAGCGGGAACGTTCACCCGGGATACATGGTCCAACGCCGACCGGCTCCGCTTCGTTCCCGCTACCGACAGGTTTTGGGCGCGCGTCGCCGAGGACTTGGTCAAGACCTCATCGTGCCACACGGGGTGCTGGGCGGGGTGGGGACGGGCTCTCGCGGGGTCGAGCGGCGGCGGAGAACGTCAGGAGAGCGCCTTGACCGCCAGCACCGGGCACGGCGCCTCGAGGAGGATGCGCTGCGCGTGGGAACCAAGAAGGAGCTTGCCCACCGGGGTGCGCTGGCGCAGACCGATGACGATCAGCTCGGAGCGCTCCCGCCCGGCGGTCGCCAGGATGTCCTCGGCCGCCTCCGGCGTCGGCGAGGGCTCCTGCACCCGGTAGGTGCAGCCGCTCCCCGCCAGCGTGGCGTCCAGGTGCTCCAGGTCCGCGGCGAGGGCGCGCTCGGCCCCACCCGGGTCGGAGGGGTCGGAGCGGGTGGTGCTGACCACCAGGACGTCCAGGCCCCGTCCCACCGCCTCGACGCCGGCTCGCGCCAGGGCTGCACGGCCCTCGGTCGTCGCCGAGTACCCCACGACGATGGTCATCCGTGCCTCCTCATCCGCCGGCGAGCGGTCGCAGGCAGGTGATTGTCACCCGATCGGCGCCGCGGACGCCACCGGTCGCCAGCATCAGCGGGCCGCGCTCCCCCGCGCGGCCACACACCGGGGGCGCTTACCGTGGTGACCGTGGCACAGGGTGACGGCAACGGCTGGGTCGAGTGCGGCTGCGGCCACCGTCACTGGGGGCTGCACGGCGCGGCCGGGCTGGCCCTGGTCCGGCCCGCCCCCACGGTCGGGGGACAGACGCCGGGCCCCGGCGACCCCGAGGTGCTCCTGCAGCTGAGGTCGGGCTGGACCCACCAGGGCGGGACCTGGGGCTTCCCCGGGGGTGCCCGCGACAGCCACGAGAGCGCGGTCGGCGCGGCGCTGCGCGAGTCCGACGAAGAGGTCGGGCTCGACCCCGACCACGTCGACGTGATCACCCAGCTCGTCACCACCGAGCACGACCTCTGGAGCTACAGCGTGGTCGTGGCCACCCCTGTCCGCGCGGTGGCTCCGCGGGCGGCCAACAGCGAGAGCGACGCCGTGGCCTGGTTCCCCCTGGCCTGCGTGGCCGGCGCTCCGCTGCACCCGGCGCTCGCCGCCACCTGGGAGCGCCTCGCCCCCGTCCTGGGCGGAGCGCTCACACCCCCGGCGCAGCCACCTCACGCCGACCTGCCCTGACCCGGCGCGCCGGCACGGGCGCAGCGGGCGCGGCTGCGCACCGCTCCACGGGCGACGGGGCGTCGATCAGCTCGGCGGCCACGGCCCCGACCGCGTCGGCCTCGAGGAGGAACCCGTCGTGGCCGTACGGCGAGACCACCACGTCCACCCTGTCCACCGTGGGCACGTGGTCGGCGATCTCCTGCGACTGGCGCAGGGGGAAGAGCCGGTCGCTGTCGATGGCCACCACCCGCGCCAGCGCCCGCACGCCGGCCAGCGCGCACGCCACGCCCCCGCGCCCCACACCGACGTCGTGGGTCTGCATCGCGCCCGACAGCGTGACGTAGGAGCCGGCGTCGAAACGCTGGACGAGCTTCGAGGCCGCGTGGTCCAGGTAGGACTCCACCGCGAAACGCCCTCCCTGCTCGGGATCCTCGTCGCCCTGGGCCTGGCGCCCGAAGCGCAGCTCCAGCTCCTGGGCGCTGCGGTAGGTGAGGTGGGCGATGCGCCGGGCCTCACCGAGGCCGCGCGCCGGACCGACGCCCGGGCCACCGCCGTGGTAGTCCCCCCCGCGCCAGTCGACGTCCGCCCTGATGGCAGCCTGCTCGGTCGACCACCAGGCGATCTGGTCGGCGCTGGCCCGCGCGCAGGTGGCGAGGGCGAGCAGCCGCTCCACGCGCGTCGGGCGGCCGACGGCCCACTCCACCGCGCGCATGCCGCCCATCGAGCCCCCGACCACCAGGTGCCAGGTGTCGATCCCGAGATGGTCGGCCAGCCTCGCCTCGGCCGCCACCTGGTCGCGCGTGGTCAGGCGGGGGAAGCGCGAGCCCCAGGCCGCGCCGGCCGCAGCGCTGGACGTTGGTGGGGCGCTCGACGGCCCGGTGCTGCCCTGGCACCCTCCGAGGACGTTGGGGGCCACCACGGCGAAGCGGTCGGTGTCGATCGGCGCGCCGGGTCCGACCAGCGCGGACCACCACCCGGGGGAGGGGTGTCCCGCCTGCGCGCTGCCGCTCACGTGGCTGTCGCCGGTGAGCGCGTGCAGGACGAGGACGACGCCCTCGGCCTCTCGCGGGGGCGGGCCCCAGGTCTCGTAGGCGAGGCGGGCTCCGGGGAGCACCGCCCCGCTCTCCAGGCGCAGGTCTCCGAGGTCGGCGAAGCGCCGCCGACCCGGGGGGTCGCCCTCACGCCAGGCCCCGCGAGGCGTCGCGGGGGTGGCTGCGCTCACGTCGTCGGGGTGCCGGGCGCCGGCTGGGGCGCGCTGGCGCTCTCGGGGGCGCCCTTGGCGGCGCGGAAGCCCGCGTCGAGGTCGGCGAGGATGTCCTCGACCGCCTCGAGCCCGACGGAGAGGCGCACCAGGCCGGCGCTGACGCCGGCCCGGGCCTGGGCCGCCGCGTCGAGCTGGCTGTGCGTCGTCGAGGCGGGGTGGATCACCAGGGAGCGCACGTCGCCGATGTTGGCGACGTGGCTGTGCAGGGCGAGGCCCTCGACGAAGCGGCGGCCCGCCTCTGCGCCGCCGGCGATCTCGAAGGCGAGCACCGCCCCGACCCCTCGGGGCGCGTACTTGCGCCCGCGCTCGAACCAGGGGCTGGAGGGAAGGCCGGCGTAGGCCACGGAGAGGACCTCGTCGCGCTCCTCCAGCCAGGTGGCGACCGCCGTGGCGTTGGCGACGTGACGCTCCATCCGCAGGCTGAGGGTCTCCAGACCCTGGGCGATGAGGAAGGAGTTGAAGGGCGACAGCGCCGTCCCGAGGTCGCGCAGCAGCTGGACGCGGGCCTTGAGGATGAAGGAGAGGTTGGCCCCCAGCGCTCCGCCGACGCCCAGGTCGCGGGCGTACACGAGGCCGTCGTAGCTCTCGTCCGGGGTGTTGAAGGACGGGAAGCGCTCCGGGTCCTCGGCGTAGTCGAAGGTGCCGCCGTCGACGATGACCCCGCCGATCGCGGTGCCGTGGCCGCCGAGGAACTTGGTCGCCGACTCCACCACCACGTCGGCGCCCCACTCCAGGGGGCGCAGCAGGAAGGGCGTGGCGAGGGTGTTGTCGACGATGAGCGGCACACCGACCTCGTGGGCCACCTCGGCCACGGCCTCGATGTCGAGGACGTCGCCGCGCGGGTTCGAGACGGACTCGGCGAAGAACGCCTTGGTGTTCTCCCGGACGGCGGCCCGCCACGACGCGGGGTCGTCGGGGTCCTCCACGAAGCCGACCTCGATGCCCATCTTGGGCAGCGAGCGGGCGAAGAGGTTGTAGGTGCCGCCGTAGAGGGACGGGCTGGCCACGACGTGGTCGCCGGCCTCGGCGACGTTGAGCAGCGCGAGGAGCTCCGCGGACTGCCCCGAGGAGACCGCGAGGCCCGCGAGGCCGCCCTCGAGGTCGGCGACGCGCTTCTCCACGACATCGGTCGTGGGGTTCATGATGCGCGTGTAGATGTTGCCGAACTTCTTGAGGGCGAAGAGGTCCGCGGCGTGCGCGGAGTCCTCGAAGACGTAGGACGTGGTCGCGTAGATCGGCAGGGCCCTGGCGCCGGTGGCGTCCGGGGTCTGGCCTGCGTGGATCTGGCGCGTCTCGAAGGACCAGCCACCGCTCATGGGTATCTCCTGGGGTCACCGCCCGGGGCGGGCGCGCTTGCCGGCGCCGGTCGGCGCAAGCCGGGTCATCACCCGGGGCACCCCATCGCAGCGAAGGGTTGCCGGCCAGCGAGCCGGGGCTTCGCGCTGGCGCTCATGACCTGTTCGCAGGATAGGTCACGCGGCAGGCCGCTCACGACCCGCGCTGGTGCCGTGCACCCGTCCGGGCGGAGGCTCCGTCCGCCGGGCACGCCTGCTGGCCGGAGGCTCCGCGCCGGCCCGGCGGAGCGTCGGAACCGTTCCGCCCGGGGCGGGGGACGCCCCTCCTCGCGGCAGCCAGTCGGGTGCGACGCCCCGGGCCAGCAGGGCGGTGACGAGCTCTCCGAGGCTGTGCTCCGGGTCTGCCGCCACCGCGGCCTCGGCGGCGGCCTCCGCGGCGAGGGTGTTCGCGCGCCACCAGTGGACGTAGGCCAGCAGGGCTAGCGGGCCCGCCCTCAGGTGGCGGGGGGCGGTGCGTGCCAGCGCGGTCAGGACCTCGGCGGCGCGCTCGCTCAGTGCGTCGTCGCCCGGGTGGTCGGTCCGCGCAGAGTCCGACAGCGACGCCGTCACCGCGTCCAGGAGGGAGCGCCGGTCGCGGGGCAGCAGCTCCGGACCGTCGGCGCCGTCGTGCGGACCGTCGGCGCCGTCGGCGCCCACCAGCCCGAGGCGCCGGGGCCCGGTCATGGTGAGGCTGACCATGAGGGCGTCCCGGACCAGGAGGTCGGTCAGGCCCACGAGCAGCACGGCGCCCTCCTCGGGCGTCATCGGCGGGTCCTCCCGCCGGACGCCGCGAGGCACCGGGCAGGCGTGCAGCAGGCGCCACCAGAGCGCGAGCACGCTCTGCGCCGGGCCAGCGTCGTCGACGACGCGCCCGAGCCTCACCGTGAGGCCGAAGGCGCTGCGGGCGGCGAGCTCGTGGCGCGCCACCGCGTCCGCGGCCACCGCAGCCTCCGTGCCTGCGACCGGCTCGAGCGCGTCGAGGTGCTCCGCGAGCAGCTCGTCGCGGGTGCGGGCCGGGGCGGACCCGGCCAGCACCCCCTCGGCGGCCACCCGCGAGGCCCGCAGGTCGACGGGCACGCCCTCGGGCGGGCAGCAGTCGTCGGTGCACGTCAGCGACCACCGACGGTCGGCCCCGAGGAGGACCGCGTCGACCAGCTCGAGGTCGTGACGAGCGATCACCCGCTGCGCCGAGGCGACCACCGCTGCGTGGGCCACGCTCACGCTCGTGACGTCGGAGCAGAGCAGCACCGCCACCGCGCGGGCCCCGTCGCGCACCATCGCGGGGAGGAGCTGGTCCACGAGGTGGTCGAGGACGCCCCCGTCCTCCTCCGAGGACCTCTCCTCGGCCGTGCGCGTGTAGGCGTCGAGGTCGACCCGTGCCACCAGCCCGGAGCGCAGCCGGGGTCCGCGCAGGCTGATCATCACCAGCGACTCGCTCGGCCAGAACCCGAGGGTGTGGGCCGCGAGCGCCAGCAGGTCTTCCGGCGTGGAGCTCCGCACGACCACGGGGCCTCCCCCGGCGTCATCGAGGGCGCCGTCGTCACGGGCGGCGTCGCGGGGTCCGGTGGGTTCGGTGGGTTCGGTGATCGACATGGAGGGAGGGTGCGGACACCGGAGCACGACCTCGTCCACGCCCCCCGGCACCTGTGGAGAACACCCTTCCGTCCACAGCGAGAGGCCAGATCAGGGCACGGATGCTCGACGCCGAGCGAACCGGTCACCCGTTCAGTCGATGACCTCGCCCGGCACCACGTCCGGCGGGTCGCCCTTCGTCGAGCCCCCGCCCGACGGCGCGCCCCCGGCGCCCCCCGAGGCCTCCCACACGAGGAACGCCTCGGTCTCGCGCAGCACGGCGCTGCTCAGCCAGGCCAGCACGAGGGCGTCGTCGAGCAGCCCCCCGATCGGGACGAGGACCTCGGGCACGAGGTCGAGGGGGGACACCACGTAGGCGGCCGCGGCGCCCATGAGCGCCAGCTGCGCCCGGCTGGTGCCGCGATAGCGCCCCGTGGTGGTCGCGAGCACGAGGCGCGGCAGGGCAGAGAGCGTGCGCGCCGGGGTGGCGCCTCCGGGGCGGCGGCCCGAGCGCAGCGCCTGGTAGAGCACCGCGAGGGCTCCTGGGCGCAGCAGCGCGACCACGGCGGCCTCAGCCCCGCTCGGGGGCCGGCGCGGCAGCCAGGGCGGCGAGGTGCTTGGCGGTGAACTCCTTCTTGGCGGTCTTGACGATGCCCCGCAGGATCCACACGTCCGAGCCGGCACCGATGAAGCCTCCGGCCAGCGGGATGAAGCGCCCGAACCGCGCGAGGGTGCCCTTGCCGACCTGGGCGAGGATCCGGAAGCCCACGCCCTTCTGCACCAGCATGAGGGTGTTGGGCGGGACCCGGGAGGACAGCAGCCGCGTCACCACGCCTCCGGCTCCCCCGACCCCGACCTTGGTCAGCACGCCGGAGGCGTCCTGACCGGTGAGGACCACCAGCACGGAGGCACGCACCCGCTTGTCGGTGAGGTCGAAACCGCGCAGAGCCGCGACGGCCGCCACGGTGCGGGTGGCGATGACGTAGAACCCGAGCACGTTGGCGGGGAGCGAGACCGGCAGGGTGAAGAACCCACCGAGCCCGGTGACGAACCCCTCGGCGGCCGCCTGCTTGCGCGCCCCTGACACCACGCGGTCGACGGCCTTCTCGTCGTCCTTCGCCCCCACCCGGGCGGAGTCGGCGACCTTCTGCGCCGAGGACAGCGGCCCGAGACCGTCGATCCCCAGGTCGATCAGGCGCCCGACGAGCGAGGTGGCCGTCCTCTCCAGCGCGCCGGGATCGTCCTCGGCAGCGGTCTTCTCAGGGGCGTCCTTGCGGCGGGGGCTCATGCGTACAACCTAAGCCTGACTTCCTCTCGGGCGCTCGGGCCAGGGCGCGTCGGCCGGGCGCAGGGTCGACCAGCCCAGGTCACGGGCCGCGCAGGCGGCGAGCACGGCGGTGAGCGCGGAGGAGTTGTGGATCCGCCCTCCCAGGGCGGCGTCGCGGGCGTCCTCGAGGGCGACCCAGCGCAGCTCGATGTCGGCCTCCTCGGCCTCGCGCTCGAAGCGCTCGGACGCGGGCACCGGCGACAGGTCGCGGGCCAGGTAGCACCGGAAGGCCTCGTCGGACCCTCCCGGGGAGGTGAACCAGTCCGCGAGCACGTGCCAGGTCCCCGCGACGAGGTCGGCCTCCTCCCCCAGCTCACGGGCGGCGGCAGCGGCGGCGTCCTCGTCGGGGTGGTCCAGGAGGCCGGCGGGGATCTCCCAGAGCTCGCGCTGCACGGGGTGGCGGTACTGGCGCAGCATCGCCACTCGTCCGCGGTCGTCGAGGGCGAGCACGCCGACGGCGCCGGGGTGGCGCACGACCTCGCGGGTGACCGGGCCGGCCGGGAGCCCGACCTGCTCGCGGCTCACGTCGAAGACGGTCCCGGTGAAGACGCTCTCCCGGGCGGTGAGGCGCCCGGGCACCTCCCGGTCGGCGAGCACGCCCGCGCCACCGGGGCTGCCAGCAGGGCCGCCGCTCACCGGCCGACCTCCAGGAGGCGGCCGGCGGCCTGCCGGGCGATCGCCGCGCGGGCCAGCGCGGAGAACAGCGGGTGGGCCCGGGTGGGGCGCGAGCGGAACTCGGGGTGGGCCTGCGTGCCGACCCAGAACGGGTGGACCTCGGCGGGCAGCTCGACGAACTCCACCAGCGTCCCGTCCGGGGACGTGCCGGAGATCACCAGGCCGGAGTCCTCCAGCGCCCCGCGGTAGGCGTTCGCGACCTCGTAGCGGTGGCGGTGGCGCTCGTGGACCTCCTCCGTGCCGTACGCCGTGGCCACGACCGATCCCGGGGTCAGGCGGGCGGGGTAGCTGCCGAGGCGCATCGTGCCCCCCATGTCGCCCTCACCGGCCACGATCGAGACCTGCTCGGCCAGCGTGGAGACGACGGGGTGCGGGGTGTCGGGGTCCAGCTCGGTCGAGCTCGCCCCTCCCAGGCCTGCCGCGTCACGGGCGTGGGCGATGACCATGCACTGCAGGCCCAGGCACAGGCCGAGGGTGGGGATGCCGTTGTCGCGGGTGTACCGCAGCGCCCCCAGCTTGCCCTCGATGCCGCGCACGCCGAACCCGCCGGGCACGCACACCGCGTCGACGTCGGACAGGTGCGCCCGCGCGCCCTCGACGGTCGCGCACTCGTCGGAGGGCACCCATCGCAGCGTGACGGAGGCGTCCTCCGCGATGCCGCCGGCGCGCAGCGCCTCGGTGACGGAGAGGTAGGCGTCGGGCAGGTCCACGTACTTGCCGACGAGCGCCACCGTGAGGGAGGTGAGCGGGTCGTGGACCCGGCGCAGCACCTCGTCCCACTGGCTCCAGTCGACGTCGTGGAAGGGCAGGTTCAGGGACCGGACGACGTAGGCGTCGAGGCCCTGGCCGTGGAGGACCTTGGGGATGTCGTAGATGGAGGCGGCGTCGACCGCGGCCACCACGGCCTCGTCGTCGACGTCGCACATCGCGGCGATCTTGGACTTGATGGCCTCGGGGACGTCGCGGTCCGCGCGCAGCACGATCGCGTCGGGCGTGATGCCGATGGAGCGCAGGGACGCCACGGAGTGCTGCGTGGGCTTGGTCTTCAGCTCCCCCGACGGCCCGATGTAGGGCACGAGGGAGACGTGGACGAAGAACACGTCCTCGCGGCCGACCTCCTGGCGCACCTGACGGGCGGCCTCGAGGAAGGGCAGGGACTCGATGTCGCCGACGGTCCCGCCCACCTCGGTGATGATGACGTCGGGGACGGCTCCGTCCTCGTTGTGCTCGGGGAGGGCTTGCTGGCGCATCCGTCGCTTGATCTCGTCGGTGATGTGCGGGATGACCTGCACCGTGGCGCCCAGGTACTCACCGCGGCGCTCCGCGGCGATGACCTCGGAGTACACCTGGCCGGTGGTCACGTTGGCTGCGGCGTCGAGGTCGACGTCGAGGAACCGCTCGTAGGGCCCGATGTCCAGGTCCGTCTCGGCGCCGTCCTCGGTGACGA
Organism: Actinomycetales bacterium; assembly: GCA_038243415.1. Lineage (GTDB taxonomy): Bacteria > Actinomycetota > Actinomycetes > Actinomycetales > Quadrisphaeraceae > CADCUY01. Next base: position 10,164 of record JBBSRD010000083.1, read on the forward strand.
ACACCTCACCGTGCTGGAACGGGTTCATCGTCCCAGGGTCCACGTTGAGGTAGGGGTCGAGCTTTTGCATCGACACGCGCAGACCGCGCGCCCGCAGGAGCATCCCCAGCGACGAGGCCGTCA
>JBBSRD010000084.1:0-10201 GCA_038243415.1 Actinomycetales bacterium
CCGCGGCGCCCACGGCGCCCGCGGCAGTGATCATGTGCTGGACGCTATCGGCAGGGTCGGACATCGCCCGGGCACCGAGAGAGCGCCCTGACCAGCGAAGATGGCGTCGCGCAGAGTGATCGCTCTAGGCTCATCAGGGCCACGGCCGGCGACGCGCGTGACCGGTCCCCGCCTGATCACCGGTCTTTGGCGCCACGAACGGCTCATCGGTGTCGCGCAGGCAGCACCGTCCGTGATCGGCTCTGCGCATCGCCGGGGCGTCGCACCACTCTCCCGCCATGCCTGGTCCGAACCACCGTGAGACCGGGCGCGCACCGTCGTCGGTCCACCCGCCGGTCGATACCGTCCGGACCACCGTGTCACCGAGAACCAGGAGGAGCCGCCCGGTGTCGACCACGTCCGACGACGTCGAGGCCCCTGCTCCAGCGACGGCCGACGACGCGGACGGCTCAGCCTGGAGCGGCCCGAGCACCCCGGCGAGCAGCATGCAGCGCCTGGTCGGCATCGCGCGGAACCTCATGGGGACGCAGGCCGCCACGGCCGTGCTCGGCCTGCTCTTCTGGACGCTCGCCACCCGCCAGTTCCTCACGTCCTCCGTCGGCATCGCCGGCGCGGCGGTGTCGCTGATGTCGCTGCTCGCCTCGCTCGGGACCCTCGGGCTCGGCACGGTGCTCATCGCCCGGCTGCCGCTCACCCCCCAGGGCGAGCGCCGGGTGCTCGTGCGGACCTCGCTCGCCGTCGCCGGGGTGGTCGCGGCGGTCCTCGCCGTCGTCGTGCCGCTCGTCCTCATCCACGTCGTCGGCGCCGCGAACCTGCGCCCGGTCGCCGGGTCGCTCGGGCCGGCCGCGCTGTTCGCGCTCGGGACCGCCCTCATGGCCGCCGCCATGGTGATCGACCAGGCCGTGCTCGTGGTGGGCACCGGCGGCCTGCAGCTCGAGCGCAACATCATGGCCTCGGCCACCAAGGTCGTGGTGCTCGCCGGGCTCGGGCTCCTGGGCGCCGGCGGGGGCATGACCATCTTCGCGGCCTGGACGGTCGGCACCCTGGTCTCGCTGCCGTGGGTGGCCTGGCGGAGCAGGGGCGGACGGGCGCTGGCCGACCCCGGCCCGCTCGTCGACCCCCGCGCGCTGCGCGGCCTGGCGCGGACGGCGCTGAGCCACCACGCCCTCAACACCACCCTCCAGGCGCCGCTGCTGATTCTGCCGCTGCTCGTGACATCGCTGGTCTCCGCGGAGGCGAACGGCGTGTTCACCACCGTCGTCCAGCTCACCGCCCTGGTGTTCGCGCTGCCCTTCGCCATCAGCATCTCGCTGTTCGCCGCCGCCGACGGCCGGGTCGAGACGGTGGTGGCCAACATGAGGCGCACCATCCCGTTCGCCCTGGTGGTCTCGCTGGGCGCCTACCTCGCCGTCTTCCCGCTCGCGCGCCTGCTGCTGTCCGTCTTCGGTCCCGAGTACGCCGACCAGGGCGTGGAGGTGCTGCGCCTGCTCACCCTCGCCGGGGTGCCGTTCGTCGTCCGGGACCACTACGTCGCGCTCGCCCGGGCCTCGGGGCGCACGACGCGGGCCACGCTCGTGCTCGCGGGGTTCCTCCCCGTCGAGCTGGGGGCCGCCGCCTACGGGGCGCTGCGCGGCGGGACCGACGGCCTGGTCCTCGGGTGGCTGCTGGTCCTCGCGGTCCAGGCGGTCCTGCTGGCCGCGTCGATGCGGCGCACGGTCAAGAGCCGTCCCGTCCTCGCCGATACCGATACCACCACCACCACCGCCTCCATCACCGCCACGCCCACCACCCAGGAGATCGCGCTGAGCACCACGACCACCGCTGCGACCACCACCGCCACCACCACCACCACCACGACGCCGACGGCAGCAGCCCTTGATGACAGCGCGCCAGCGACCACCGCTGCGCCCCGGACCGCCCGCCCCGTCCTCGGGCCCGTGCTGGTCGTCATGGCGCTCGGCCTGCTGTCGATGGCGATCGCCGCCCGCGCCGGTCGCGAGCAGCTGACCGGGGCCCTGCCGATCTCGCTGTGGCTCGCGGGCCTCGTGCTGATCGTGGTGCCGACGGCGTGGGCCGTGCTCGCCCCGCGGACCTCGCGCCGCGACCGGCTGGTGCTCGCGGTCGCCGTGCCGCTCACCCTGCAGCTCAGCCGCTTCGTGCTCCACCCGCTCTCCTTCGCCTTCCACGACGAGCTCATCCACGCCACCGTGCTGCGCCAGCTCCTCGAGCGCGGCGCGCTGTTCTCCGAGAACTCGCTCCTGCCCATCACCGGCTACTACCCGGGCATGGAGGTCGCCACCGCCGCCGTCACGACCCTGACGGGGCTGAGCCAGCACACCGCCGCCCTGGTCGTGCTGCTCGCCGCGCGCCTCGTGCTCTCCCTGGCGATCCTCGCCCTCGTCGAGCGCATCACCGGCTCCTCACGGGTCGCCGCCGTGGCGTCGGTGCTCTACGTGCTCAACCCGCAGTACCTGTTCTTCAACTCGCAGTACAGCTACCAGACCTTCGCCCTGCCGATGGCGGTGCTGACGGTCTACCTCGTGCTGGTCCGCGACCGGCCGGCCGCGGGCTCCGAGCGGTGGGCGCCGGTCCGCGCGGTCGCCCTGCCCCTCGCGGCGCTGGGCACCGTGGTGGTCAGCCACCACGTCACCACCGGCCTGCTGATCGTCGCCCTCGCCGCGTGGGCGCTCGTGCAGCGCCTGCGCGACGGCGCCTCGCCCGCCGGACGCCGCGAGGCCAGGGCGCTCGCCGGGTTCTCCGCGGCCGGGGTGCTCGGCCTGGCCGCCACCGTCGCGGTCCCCGGGAACACCCTCGGCAGCTACCTCGGAGCCATCGGCGAGTCCTCCGCCCAGCAGGTCGACACCCTCTTCGGGGGCGGCGCCGCCAAGCCGCTGTTCGCCAACTCCGCCGGCATCTCCTCCGCGCCGTGGGAGCAGGTGATGATCGTCGTCTCGGTGCTCGTCATCACCGCCGTCACCGCCCTCGCGCTCCTGCGCGCCCGCACCTGGTGGACCCGGCGCACCTCGGTGGCGATCCTCCTGGCCCTCGTCGCGCTGCTCTGGCCGCTGACCCCGCTCGGCCACCTCACCCGCGCCACCTCCGAGGTCGGTGACCGCGCCGCCGGGTTCTCCTTCGTCGGCGTGTGCGACGTCGTCGCGTGGTGGCTCCTGCGCCGCCGCGCCCACGCCGCCGGCCCCGCCGAGGACGGCGTGGTCGAGCTCGGGCCGGCCAGCGACCCCGCCGCGGGGGCGAGGACGAGCTTCGGGATGGGCGGGGTCGCCGCGCTGCTCACCGCCGGGGTCGTCGGGATGGTGCTCGTCGGGTCCGTGATCTTCGGCGCCGGACCGCTCGCCGGCCAGCTGCCGGGACCCTTCCGCGTCTCCGCCGACGCCCGCAGCGTCGACCCGTACAACCGCGCCGCCGCGGCGTGGCTCGACGACAACGTCCCCGAGGGCACCCGCGTCTACGCCGACCGCGTGGGCGGGCTGCTCACCGCCGCCGAGGGAGGGACGTACACGGTGCGCCACATCTCGACGAGCATCGACGCCTCCCGGCTCCTGCTCGACCCCGACTTCACCGACCAGGACGTCGCGCTCATCAGGCGGGCACGCATCGACTACGTCATCGCCGACCGCCGCGACGCCAACGGCCTGCCCAACCAGGACGTCTACGTGGAGAACGGGGAGTTCGGCGGCGAGGAGCGGCGCGACCCCGTCCCGCTCGCCGCGCTGACCAAGCTCGACGGCGTCGAGGGCGTCGACCGGGTCTACGACAACGGCGCCCTGGCCGTCTACGACGTGAGGGGTCTCCGTGGCGATCGCTGATGCAGGGCACCGGCTCGTCCCCGGCGGGAGGACGACCACGCGCGTGGGCGCCGTGGTCCTGGCGGGTGCGGCGGCCGCGACGCTCGCCGACGGACCGGTCTGGCTGCGCACGGCCGCCTGGCTGCTGGGAGCCCTCGCCGTGGGTTCCTCGGTGGCGGCCTCGCGCGGGCGCAGGGACGCCCGCGGCGGGCGCACCGCTCAGGGGGCTGCCGACCGCCCCGGGGTGGACCCGCTCCTCGTCGCGCTGACCGTCCTGGTCGTCGCCGCGGTGGCCAGCGGCTTCGTGCTCGAGGCCGCAGGGGTGCGGCTGTCGCAGGGCCCGTGGGCGGTGGTGCTGGCCGTCGTCGGCATCGCGGTGCTCGTGATCGAGCGGCCGCGACGCTCTGCTGCTGACGGGCCCGCCGGAGCCGGCCCCGCTGACGGCGCCGGCCCCGCACCCCGCCGCCGCTCGCCGGTGGCGACCACCGCTGCCTGGTCGTCGCTGGCGGTGGCCCTCGTCGTCGCCTCCTTCGTCGTGGCCGTGGACGGCGCCAGGGACGCGGACCTGCCCCCGGTGACCCTGGCGGTCACGGACCTGGGACCCACCACCGTCGACGTCGTCGTCGGGGCCCCCGGCGACGCGGGCCCGTACGAGGTGCGGACCGACGGCGGCATCGACTCGACGCTGTCCTACCCGCCGGTCACCGTGACCGGCGGCGAGCCCACGAGCACCACCGTGCTCCTCCCACCAGAGGGAAAGGTCATCGTGACCCTCCACAACCTCGGCCAGGCCGAGCCGCTCCGCTCCGTGGTGATCGACCGATGACCGCCGCGCCCCCCGCCCGTCCGCGCGTCCTCCAGGTGGTCCAGCGCTTCCTCCCCGAGATCGGCGGCACCGAGACCCACATCGCCAACGTCGCGCCGCGCCTCGCAGCGACCGGGCAGTTCGACCTGACGGTCCTCGCCACCGACCGCAGCGGGACGCTCCCGGCGACGGAGCGGTTCGACGGGTACGACGGCATCCGCCGCCGCTCCTACCCGCGCAGGGCCGACCTGTACGTCAGCCCGTCCATGGCGGTGACCGTCGCCCGCGGCGGCTGGGACCTCGTCCACTTCCAGGGCGTCCACACCCTCGTGCCGCCGCTGGGCATGGCCGCGGCCCGCGCCGCCGGCGTCCCCTACGTCCTGACCTTCCACTCCGGCGGGCACTCCGCGGCGAGCCGCACCGCGATCCGGTCGGCGCAGTTCGCCGCCCTCGCGCCGCTGCTGCGCGGCGCCTCGCGGCTGATCGCCGTCTCCCGGTTCGAGCGCGGCCGGTTCGCCGCCGCGGCGAGCATCCCCCTGGACCGCTTCACCGTCATCGGCAACGGCGGGGCGCTGCCGCCCGTGCCCGACGGGGTCCTGCCGGTGCCCGGGCGCGTGGTCTCCGCGGGGCGCCTCGAGCGCTACAAGGGCCACCACCGCGCCGTCGAGGCGCTGCCCCACCTGCGCCGCCTCGTCCCGGGCGCCCACGTCGTGGTCCTCGGCTCCGGGCCGGCCCGCGACGAGCTGGTCGCCCTCGCGGCGCGCCTGGGCGTCAGCGAGCACGTCGAGGTCCGCGCCGTCCCCCCCGGGGACCGCGGCGCCATGGCCACCGAGCTGGCCCGCGCGTCGGTGATGGCCTCCCTCTCGGACTACGAGGCCCACCCCGTCGGGGTGATGGAGGCCGTCACCGCCGGGCTGCCCGTCGTCGGCCTCGACGTCGCGGGCACCGGGGACCTCGTCGAGGACGGCTGGGTCACCGGCCTGGAGGTGGGCGCCTCTGCGGAGCGGACCGCGCAGGTGCTGGCGCTCGCGCTTCGCGCCGCCGCGCCGGCCGACGGGCGGCCCACCGCGCACGTGCCGTCGGACCTCGAGCTCCCCACCTGGGAGAGCAGCGCGATCGCCATCGCGGAGGTCTACCGCGAGGTCCTCGCCCGGCCCCGCCCCGCTCCCGGGCCGGTGCGCCGCGTCGTCGCCGGGGCGCAGCGGTGAGCGCCGAGAGCACGCCGGGCGCCCTGCCGACCCTGCGCGTCGTGCACGTCATCACCTCGATGGCCAACGGCGGCGCCGAGCGCCAGCTCGAGCTCCTCCTGGACCGCTCGGCGCACGCCACCACCGTGGTGTGCCTCTACGACGCCGGCCCCGTGGCTGACGACGTGCGCGCCAAGGGCCACGAGGTGCTGGTGCTCGGGATGGCTGGGTGGCGCAAGGCCGCGGCCGTCCCGCGCCTGGCCGCGCTGCTGCGCCGGCTGCGCCCCGACGTCGTCCACGTCCACCTGCTCGCCGCCCAGCTGTGGGGCGTCCCCGCCGCCCGGCTGGCGCGCGTCCCCGTCGTGGTCTCCACCGAGCACTCGCTCATGGCCGACACCATCGAGGGGCGGCCCCACTCGTGGTGGCTGCGCTCCCTCTACCGCGCGCTCGAGGCGATGACTACCCGCACCGTGGCGGTCTCCGCCACCACCGCGGACCGCCTCGTGGCCTGGGGCGTGCGCCGCGAGCGCATCACCGTCGTGGACAACGGCATCGACCTCGACGCCCTCGCCCCCGACCCTGTCGCCCGCGCCGCCACCCGAGCCGCGTGGGGGGTCGACGAGGACACCACCGTGCTGCTCGCGCTCGGGCGCCTGGACCGGGTCAAGCGCGTCGACGAGGTGATCACCGCCGCCGCGCCGCGCCTGCGGGCGGGCGGCCACCGGCTCGTCGTGGTCGGCGCCGGCTCCCTGCTGCCCTCCCTCCGCGAGCTGGCCGAGGAGCTCGACGTCACCGACGAGGTGGTCTTCACTGGTCCGCGCTCCGACGTCCCCGCCCTCCTCGGGGGCGCCGACGTGATGCTCAGCGCGTCCCGCGACGAGACCTTCGGCCTGGCCGTCCTCGAGGCGGTCGCCGCGGGGCTGCCGGTGGCCTACGCCGCGGCGCCCGCCCTGGAGGAGCTCGACGAGGCGATCCCCACCGCCGTCCACGTCGGGCCCGGCCCCACCGCGCTCGCCGGCGGGCTCGCGCAGCTGCTCCCCACGGGCCGCGGCGCCCCGAGGCCCCGTGGCGAGGTCCCCGACCAGGTGCGCCGCCGCTACGGTGCCGACGCCACCGCAGCCGCTCTGGACGCGCTCTACGTCGAGCTCGCCTCGGCCCCGCAGGCGCCCCACCTCGCCGCGGACCCGCACCCCGCCACCCGCCGCGTGGTGCTCGCCTCCCGCGGCGACGCCCTGACCCGCTACCTCGCCACCGCCCTGGAGCGCCGCTACGAGATCAGCGCGCGCATCGACCCCGAGCTGCCGCAGTGGCAGCGGCTGCTGGTCGCCGCGACAACCTTCCGCCCGCGCCGCAACGCCTGGATGGAGCGGTTCTACAAGTCCTCCCTGGCCTACCGGCTGCGCACCGCCCACGGCAACCGGGCGGTGCGGGCGCTGCGGGCGAGCGGAGCCATGACCGCCGACGACCCGGTGGTGCAGGTGCACGCGCTCTTCGAGCTGAACGGCGTCCGCGACCTGCAGTACGTCGACTGCACCCACCGGCAGTCGGCCGAGCACTGGCCGGCGTGGAACCCGCTGCGGGGCAGGGCGCTGGAGCACTGGTACGCCAGGGAGGGGCGCGCCTACCGCGGCGCCCACCACCTGTTCGCCTTCTCCCGCGCCACCAGGGACTCCCTCGTCGACCACTACGACGTCGACCCGGGCCGGGTGTCCGTGGTGGGTGCCGGCGTCAACCTCGACGCGCTGCCACCGGTGCGCTCCGCACCGGCTCCGGGCGTGCGCCGTGGCGGCCCCGTGGTCCTCATGGTCGGCAACGACTTCGAGCGCAAGGGCGGGTCCGTGCTGCTCACGGCCTTCGCCGCCGTGCGCGCCGCCCACCCGGGGGCGCGGCTCGTGCTCATCGGCACCGACCCCCAGATCGGGACCCCGCCCCCCGGCGTCGAGGTGCTCGGGCGCGTCCACGACCGCCAGGTGGTGATGGACGCCTACGCCGCAGCGGACGTCTTCGCGCTGCCCGCCGTCTTCGACCCCTTCCCGCTCGTCCTCCTGGAGGCGATGGCCTACGGCGTCCCCGTGGTGACGTCCCGGTCCTGCGGCATCCCCGACGTCATCACCGACGGCGTCGACGGCGTGATGGTCGACCCGCCCAGCACCGAGCGGCTGGCCGCGGCGCTGCTCGCGGTGATCGACGACCCGGAGCGGGCCGCGCGCCTCGGGGCGGCCGGGCGGGCTCGGGTGGAGAGCACCTTCACCTGGGACCACGTCGTCGCCCGCATGGCGCCGGTGATCGACGGCGGAACCGGCGAGGCCGGCCCGTGAGGCGGCTCCGCGGCGCCGCGGCGGCCGCGACCGCAGCAGCCCTCGTGCTCGGCCCGGCGCTCGCGGGCTGCTCCGCGTCGACGAGCTCCTTCGTCACCGCGTCCGGCCGCGGGCTCGAGGCCGGGGGGACACCGCTGACCGTGGTCGGCATCAACGTCTACGACGCGGCGTCGACCGACAGCTTCTCCTGCCGGCCCGACAGCCGGCTGGACGACGACGCGCTCGAGGAGGCCTTCGCGGCGCGGGCCGACGACGGCGTGACCGCGGTGCGCTTCTGGGCGTTCCAGACCTACACCGACGCCGGGCGAGACTGGTCCGGGATGGACCGGGTGATCGCTGCTGCGAAGGCCCACGGCATGCGCGTCTTCCCCGTGCTCGAGGACGGACCGGGCGACTGCTCCACGGGCACCGACGGCGTGCCGCTGGACCGCGTGGACGGCGACACCTGGTACTCCTCCGGGTACGAGCGGCCGCTGGGCAGCGCTGCGCTGTCCTACCGCGACTACGCCGTGCTGGTGGCCGAGCACTACGCCGACGAGCCCACGATCGCCGGGTGGACGCTGGTCAACGAGGCCGAGACGTCCCGCCGCGACCTGCGCGGGCGCTCGGTGCTCGTGGGCTTCGCCAAGGACATGGGCCGGCGCATCGCCGCCGTGGACCCGAACCACCTCGTCACCCTCGGCACCCAGGCCAACGGCGCGCCCGGAGCGTCGGGGCCGGACTTCCGTGACGTGTACGCCCTGCCCGAGATGGGCTTCGTCGAGGTCCACGACTGGCCGCGCAACGGCAGCGACCCAGGCCAGGCGATGCCCGGCGCCGTGCCCGACGGCACGAAGGCCGGGGCACTGCCCCGTGCGCGGTCGCGGCAGTGCCGGATGCGCACGGCGCCGCTCGCGTGCTCCTTCGCCATCGCCGAGGAGCTGGACAAGCCGCTGGTGGTCGGGGAGGCCGGCATCACCGCGACCACGCCGGGCCAGCGGCGCCAGCGCGCCGAGGTCTTCGAGGGCAAGATCGACGCGGCCTTCGCCGACGGCGCCGCGGGCTACCTCGTCTGGCACTGGTCGACGGAGGAGACCGACGGCTACGACGTCGTGCGCGGCGCCGACGATCCCCTGATGGGTGTGATCGGCGCCGCGGCGAGCGAGCAGGCCGGCCGCTAGCGGCTCAGGCGCCGACGTGCTCCCAGGAGCCGAGCCCGGCCTGCTCCACCACGCTCGCGAACGCGGCGACCGTGTCGTCCCACGAGCGGACGTCGGCGTAGCGGTGCCCGCGCGTCGCGGGCAGGTCGGCGAGGGCCGCCGCGAGCGCCGCGGGGTCGCGCGGGGGCACCAGCGTCGCGCCCTCGTAGCCGTCGGCGGCGTCGGCGAGCCCGCCCACGTCGGTGACGACGACGGGCAGGCCCGCGCTCATCGCCACGTGCAGCGGCCCCGACGCCGACGACCGCCGGTAGGGCAGGACCACGGCGTCGGCGGCGGCGAAGTGCTCGCGCACCTCGGCGTCGGTGACGTAGCGGTCCACGAGGGTGATCTGGTCGGCCACCGGTGAGGCGGCGATCGCCCGCAGCGGCGCGTCGTAGCCCTCCCAGGGCTCGCCGACGACGGTCAGGCGCATCGCGTCGCGGACCGCCGGAGGCAGGAGCTCGAAGGCCTCGACGAGGTCCTCGAGGCCCTTGTAGGGGCGGATGACGCCGAAGAACAGCAGGTTCATCGGCTCCTCGTGACCAGGCAGCGCGTCGGGGGCAGCGGCGCCCGCGGGCGCGTCGCCGCCGCTCACGTGGTCGTAGGGGCCGTGGGGGACCACCGTCATCGTCGCAGGGTCGAGCCCGTAGGCCTGGGTGAGCGCGACCAGGTCGTGCCGGGAGTGCACGACGTGGGCGTCGGTCATCCGCAGCAGCAGGCCCATCAGTGCCCTGACGTAGCGCACCGTCCCGGGGATCCGTGCCTCCCCGGTGTCCTGCACCTCGTGCCACTCCACGACGACGCGTGCGCCGCGGCGGCGGGCGAGCCACGCGAGGGCGAGGTAGCTGTGCAGGACCGCGCCCGTCCACCACTGGAGCACCAGCACGTCGGGGCGGCGGCGGTCGAGCAG
>JBBSRD010000085.1:0-10173 GCA_038243415.1 Actinomycetales bacterium
CACCCGAGCGGTGCTCACCACCCGGGACGGGAGGTGCTCCGGCTACGGGACCGGGCCCGCCGGGAACCCGACCTCGGCCGGACCGGACGCCGCGATGGCCGCGATGTCGACCGCTGCAGGAGCGGCCGCCCGCCAGGCCGAGGTGTCGCTGGACGGGGTCGAGGCCGTCATGGTCGCCATGGCCGGGGTCCGGACACTGCTCGATCCGGCGGACCTGGCCCGGACCCTGGGCTTCACCGGCCCGCTGGGGCAGCTGCGGACCACGGGCGACGTCGCAGCGACGTACTTCTCGGGGACGGTGGAACCTGCGGGTTGCGTGGTGGTGGCAGGCACCGGCTCGTGCGCGGGCCAGGTCCGTGGCGGCGTGGTGGTGCGCTCCGTCGGCGGGTCCGGATGGCTTCTCGGCGATGGTGGCTCCGGCTTCGCCGTCGGGCACGCCGTGGTGCGGGCGGTGGTGGCACAGCTGGAGGGGACCGGGCCGGCCACGGCGCTGACAGCGTTGCTGCTGGACGACCTGGGGATCGCTCACGACGGAGCACTCACAGCCGACGGGCGTCCCACGGCGCTGGGGGCGCTGGTCCCCACCCTCTACCGGGGGCGCCCCGTCGCGTTGGCGAGGTACGCGCCCCTCGCCTTCGCAGCCCTCGGAGATCCGGTCGCCGACGGGATCGTGGCGGGGGCGCAGGACGCGCTCGCCGCTCTGATCACCGCCGTGCGCGCGGACGCCTGGGTCGGGCCCCTCGTCATGGGGGGTGGAACCGTGAGCGGGGGGCTGCTCGCACCTGGCGTGGCCCGCACGCTCGCGCTGCGCCTCGCGCTCGAGGGCGCCGACGTCCGCCTGGTGCGGGACGGCGCCGTCGGCGCAGCCGCCCTCGCGCTCACCGCGGAGACGTCCAGGCTCGACGACGCCGGTCTCGACCGGCTGCGTGCCGGCGTGGAGGCCCTCCGTACGGCGTGACGCGGGGCTCAGCCCTCGACGTCAGCCACGACGATCTCCACACCGGCGGCCGACAGCTCTCCGGCCAGGTCTGGAGCCACCTCGGCGTCGGTGACGAGGACGTCCACCTCCGTCAGAGGGATGATGCGGGCGAAGGTCGACCGCCCCAGCTTCGTGGAATCGGCCGCGACGATGACGCGCTGCGCCACGAAGGCCATGGCACGGCTCGCCTGCGCCTCGCCCTCGTGGAGGGTCGTCGCCCCGAACCTGCCGGTCAGCCCGTCGACGCCGAGCACGGCGAGGTCGAGCGAGATGTTGCTCAGCGACGACGCGACGAGGGGGCCCACCAGCTCGTAGGACTGTCGACGGGGGACACCACCCGTCACGACGATCTTGACGTGCTCGCGCACCGACAGCTCGTAGCCGATGTTGAGGGCGTTGGTCACGATCGTGACCCCTGGGCCGTCCGTGGGCTTCTTCAGGGCATCGCTCCAGCCCAGCACCCGCGCCACCTCGGTGGTGGTCGTCCCACCGTTCAGGCCGATGGAGTCACCGGGCGAGACCATCCGAGCGACCGTGCGGGCGATGGCCGCCTTGGCCTCGGCCTGACGCACCACCTTGTACTGCAGGGGAAGCTCGTACCCGGAGCCGAGCGCGGAGGCACCCCCGTGGGTCCGGGTCACGAGGCGCTGGTGCGCGAGGGTGTTCAGGTCTCGTCGAACCGTCGCGGCAGAGACGCCCAGAGCGTCCCCGACCTCTGCGACCGAGACGCTCCCGCGCTCGCTGATGAGGTCGAGGACCAGGTTTAGCCGCTTCTGAGGAGTCATCGCACGATCCGTCCTCGCTCTGGCCGACCTCGGCTCATCGACCCGGGCCCCCGCCGTAGTGTCCCTGCTCTGTCGACTGAACGCTCACGCCTGTGAGCGCAGTTGACCATCAAAGCACCCGGCGAGCAACACCGCGCCGCCGCCGTCACGACACCGTGGAGGACTTGATGCAGCACGCCCCCCTCGAGAGCCGTCTCGGCATCGACGTCGGAGGCACCAGCATCAAGGGTGTCCTCAGAGCGCCTGACGGTGAGGTCCTCGCTCGGGCACGACGGCCCACCAGCAGCCCCGACCCCACCGGCGCGCACATGGTCGCGACGGTGGTCGACGTGGTGGAGGCCCTCGGCGGCTCCCACGGCGCCCCGGTGGGCGTGGTGCTGCCGGGTGTCGTGGACGAGACGACCGGGACAGCAGTCCACTCCGTCAACCTCGGCTGGCGCGACCTGCCCGTGGGCAGGCTCCTGCGCACCGCGCTCGGAGGACCGGTCGTCGTGGGGCACGACGTGCGCGCCGGGGCGCTCGCAGAAGCCAGGTCGCTGCCCATGGCCGCCCGAGAGGGCGTCGTCGCCTTCGTGGCGATCGGGACCGGGATCTCCGCGGGCGTCCTCGTGGACGGGAAGCCCGTCGTCTCCGGCGGGTGGGCCGGGGAGATCGGCCAGCTGGTGCTGCCCCACGGCCCCTTCGCGGGAGAGCGGGTGGAGGCCGTCGCGTCGGCCTCGGCGACGGCGCGCAGGGCCGGCTCGCCCGATGCCCGCACCGTCGCCGACCGGGTGCACGCTGGGGATCCCGCGGCGGCTCGCGCCTGGTCCCAGACGGTCGACGTGCTGGCGGGCTCTCTCGCGGGGATCGTCGTGACGCTGGCCCCCACGACCATCGTGGTGGGCGGAGGCCTGGCCCTCGCCGGGGACCTGCTGCTGGCCCCGCTCGCCGAGGCGCTGGGCCGGCAGGTTCCGGGTCTGCGCGCCCCGCTGCTCGTGCCAGCGGTCCACGGCGACGCCGCGGCAGCCCTCGGAGCGGCGATCATGGCGCAGGAGGCGGGACGGTGAGAGCCGATGACGCATGACCGCCCGCACGGGCCGGCGCGAGGCTCTGCGCCAGCGGGTGCCAGACCTCGCACCCTGACCCTGGTGGGCCGCCGCGCCGGCGGGCGGCTCAGGCCAGCGCGTGCGCCCGCAGCTCCTGCATCGTGACGACCTCCAGGGCCTTCTCGTGGCAGCCCTCGAGCACCACCGGGGGCGCCGCACCGCCGTCGAGGGCCTCCTTCCACCGGGACGCGCACAGGCACCACCGGTCTCCGTCCACGAGACCGTCGAAGCCCGGCCCCGAGCGCGTGAGGTCGTTGCCGCGTGCGGCAGAGAACGCCAGGAACGCGTCGTCGACCACCGCGCACACGGTGTGGGACCCGGCGTCGTCCGGGCCGGTGTCGCAGCAGCCGCTGCGCGTCCAGCCGGTCATGGGGTCGGTGCCGCAGACCACCAGGTCGCCGCCGAGCACGTTCTTCGCCGTGCCCCCGGTGTACCCCTCGCGACGCCGTCCCGCACGGCGGGTCCCCGCGGGCCCTACGCCGCGTCGGCGAGCGCCGCCATCTCGGCGTCGCTCAGCGTGGTGTGGGCGGCGGCGAGGTCGTCCTCCAGGTGGGCCACGGAGGAGGTGCCGGGGATCGGCACCATCACCGGGGAGCGCTGGAGCAGCCACGCCAGCGCCAGCTGGGAGGTGCTCGCGCCCTCGTGCTGGTGCTCGACCGCGTCGAGCGGGTCGCCGGGGCGCTCGAGGTCGTCCTCGGCGGCGCGGTCCCCCCGCTGGTAGCGGTCCTGCACGGAGGCGACGGTCAGGCCCGCCGCACCGTTCCGCCGTCGGTGACCGCCATGTCGTCCGCCCTCCCGTGCCAGGCGTGCCCCGGCCTCGAGCCGACCACGCTGGTGCGACGGTGCACGCGCAGGGCCCGGGCGGCTCACTGCTGCATGTTCGAGGCGTCCTCCTCGTCGACCACCAGCGGCGCCGTGGACGAGGTGAGGGTCTGGCCCAGGAAGAAGGCCGGCTCCCGCACCCGCTGGACGACCATGACCGCGGCGCCGAGCACGATGAGCCCGAGGCCCAGGACCAGCACGAGCCCCACCCCGCCGATCGAGGCCCCGCTCTTGTAGGCGGGGTCGGCGCTGTCCCGCAGGGTGACGACGAGGACCGCGAGCAGCCCGATGCCCCCGAGCAGCGGGAACACCAGCTTGAAGGTGACGTCGTACGCGCTGGCGAACAGCTCCCGCCGGAAGTACCAGACGCACCCGAACGCGGTGAGGGCGTAGGAGAAGCAGATGAGGATGCCGAGCGAGAAGATCGTGTCGACGAGCACGTTCTCGCTGAGGATGTTCAGCACCGTGCAGAAGGTCCCCGCTGCGATCCCCGCGAGCAGGGTGGCGAACGACGGTGTCTTGTGGGCGGGGTGCACGTGCGTGAACCGCTGGGGGAGCGCCCGGTAGACGCCCATCGCCAGCATGGTCCGCGAGGTCGGCAGGAACGTCGTCATGAGGCTCGCGGCGCTGGAGGCCAGCACCGCGAGGAAGAGGAGCATGTCCAGCGGGCTCCCGAGGATCGGCCCTGCGAGCGCCCCGAAGACGTTCTCGGAGCTGGCGGCGTTGCCCAGCCCCAGGCCCTCGTCGCCCACGCCGGCGTACATCTGCACGGCGATGGTGACCAGCAGGTACGTGAGCAGGATCGAGACCACGCACAGCAGCGCGGCGCGCCCCGGGTTCTTGCCGGAGTCGGTGGTCTCCTCGTTGACCGTCAGGGCGCTGTCCCACCCCAGAACGCGAAGATGGAGCCGGACAGCCCGGCGATGAACGCTGAGAGCGTCAGCCCCACCGGGGAGAACCACGTGATGTCGAAGGGGATCCCCGTGGGCGACCCGCCGGACCTCGCGATGGCCACGACGGCGAAGACCGCCAGCACGGCCAGCTGGACGAGCACGAGGACGACCTGGATGCGCTCGGTGGTGGTGATCCCCCGGTAGGCCACGAACGTGGCGAGGGCGAGGAAGGCCAGGCAGGTGAGGACGTTGACGACCGTGTTCTGCCAGAGGTCACCGAGGACGGGTGAGCCGAGCACCGAGCCGAGCAGCTGGTAGAAGAACTGCACCGCGACGCCGGCGAGGTCGGAGAGCACGACGATGGTCGCGACGATCGCCGCCCAACCGCCCAACCGCCCAACCGCCCACGGAGGGGCCGAAGGCCTTGGTGGTCCAGGTGAAGGAGGTGCCGCAGTCCGGCGCGACCTTGTTGAACTCCCGGTAGGCGTAGGCGGCGAGGAACATCGGCAGGAACCCCGCGATGATGATGAACGGCACCTTCGTGCCGGCGGCGACCACGAGGATCCCGATGGTGGCGGTGAGCGTGTACGCCGGCGCCACGCACGAGATCCCGATGATGGCGCCGCCGAACAGCCCGCTGGCGCTGCCCTTGAGCCCCTTGTCCGGCTGGCCGGTGACGGCCTGCTGGGTCACGGTCGCTCTCAGCCGTCGTGCCCGGGGTGCGTGACCCCGCCGTGGGTCGTCTCGACGATGGCGTCGTGCAGCACGGTGCGGGACATCGTCGTCCTCCTCCTCTCTGAGTGCCGGCCACCCTAGGGGCGCCCCCCGCCGGTCGTCCGCGACCACCCACGGCCGGTCGCCCACCCCCCCGGCGGCGTGCTTCGATGGCTGGTCATCGCGACGGACGACGACGACCAGGAGATGCCGCCATGGTTCAGCACCCCCTCGACCCCCTCATCGGCGAGGAGTTCCGCGAGGTCGCCTCGATCCTGCGGCGGGTCCGCGGCATCACGCCCGCGTGGCGGTTCGCCTCCATCGAGCTGCGCGAGCCCTCCAAGGCCGCGCTGAAGGCGTGGCACCCGGGCGAGGAGGTCCGACGGTCCGCGCTCGCGGTGCTGTGGAACCGTGAGGACAACCAGGCCTACGAGGCGGTCGTCGACCTCACCGGTGGTGCGGTCCGGTCCTGGACCCACCAGCCGGGGGCGACCCCGGCCTTCACCGTCGACGAGTGGCACGAGTGCGACGAGGCCATGCGCACCCACCCCGACGTCGTCGCGGCGCTCGCCGAGCGGGGCATCACCGACACCTCGCTGCTGCTCATCGACGTGTGGACCTACGGCGGCGCGCTCGTGCCGGAGCGCTTCAAGGGCCGCCGTCTCGGCTGTTGCGACGTCTGGCGGCGCGCCACCCCGCAGGGCAGCCCGTACGCCCACCCCGTCTCGGGCATCAAGCCCATCGTGGACATGAACACCATGGAGCTGCTCGAGATCGACAGGGGCCCGGACCTCGGCGCCCCCGACGTGCAGGGCGAGTACGCCCCCGGCGCGTGGCACGGCGAGCAGCGCACCGACCTCAAGCCCCTGGAGATCACCCAGCCGGAGGGCGCCTCGTTCGCCGTCGACGGCAACGAGCTGTCCTGGCAGCGGTGGAAGATGCGGATCGGCTTCAACCACCGCGAGGGCCTCGTCCTGCACCAGGTCTCCTACGACGACCGGGGCGAGCAGCGCAGCATCGCCCACCGGATGTCCTTCGCCGAGATGGTCGTGCCCTACCGCGACCCCTCTTTCGAGCACTACCGGCGCACCGCCTACGACATCGGCGAGTGGGGCCTCGGCTTCATGACCACCTCCTTGGAGCTCGGCTGCGACTGCCTCGGGGAGGTCGCCTACCTCGACGCGACCCTCCACGACACCCGCGGCGAGCCCTACGACATCCCCCACGCGATCTGCCTCCACGAGGAGGACGACGCCGTGCTGTGGAAGCACGTCGACGACGTCACCGGCACCCAGGTCCGGCGCTCGCGGCGCATGGTCGTCTCCTGCCACGTCACCGTGGCCAACTACGAGTACCTCGTCTACTGGCGCTTCTACCAGGACGGCAACATCGAGTGCGAGGTGCGCGCGACGGGGATCATGGTCACCACCGCGATCCCCGAGGGTGAGCCGGCGCCCCCCACGGGCACGGTGGTGGACCGGCAGACCTACGCCCCGATCCACCAGCACTTCATCGTCGCCCGCCTCGACCTCGACGTCGACGGCGAGGACAACACGGTGCTCGAGGTGGACACCCGCGTCGAGCCGGTCGGCGAGGGCAACCGGCACGGGCTGGCCCTGACGACGACCGCCACCCCGATCCGCTCCGAGGCCGAGGCCGGCCGGGAGTTCAGCTGGGAGCGCCAGCGCGGGTGGAAGGTCGTGAACCCCCACCGCACCACGCGCAACGGCAGCCACCCCGGGTACAAGCTCGTCCCCAGCGCGTCGATCCCCGTGATGATGGACCCCGACAGCGCCCAGCACCGTCGCGCGCCGGTCATGGGCCACACGTTGTGGGTGACCCGCCAGCACGACGACGAGCGCTGGCCCGCCGGCGCCTACCCGACGCAGTCGGTCGAGGACGACGGCATGAGCCGCTGGATCTCCGACGACGAGCCGCTGGAGGACACCGACGTGGTCCTCTGGTACGTCTTCGGGATCCACCACGTCACCCGCCCCGAGGACTGGCCCGTGATGCCGGTGGACACGGTCTCCTTCTGGCTCAAGCCGTTCGGGTTCTTCGACGAGAACCCGTCCCTCGACGTCGCCCCCTCCCCGGGCGGCAGCTGCAGCGCCTGAGCGCGTGACGGGCACCGGGGAGGTGGGCGACGCCGCGGCGAACCCGCTGGAGCAGCTGAGCCTCGACCGGCTCAGGGAGCGCACGAGCATGAAGTGGCGGACCCACCCCGCCGACGTGCTGCCGCTGTGGGTGGCGGAGATGGACGTCCTGCTGGCGCCCGAGATCGCGTCGGAGCTCCACGACGCGATCTCGGTCGGGGACACCGGCTACCCGGCCGGCAGCGGGCTCGCCGAGGCGCTCGCCGGGTTCGCCGAGCGTCGCTGGGGCTGGTCGGGCGTGGACCCGTCGCGCGTCGCGACGGTCCCCGACGTGATGATGGGCGTCGTCCAGGTCCTCCGGCTGGTCACCGACCCCGGGGACACCGTGGTCGTCAACGCCCCGGTCTACGCGTTCGTCGCGTACGACGACCGCGTCGTCGTCGAGGCGCCGCTGGGCGAGGACCTCCGGATCGACCTCACCGCGCTCGAAGAGACGTTCCGGACCGCGTCCGCCACGAGCCGGAACGTCGCGTACCTGCTGTGCAACCCCCACAACCCCACCGGCACGGTGCACACGCCGGGGGAGCTCGCAGCGGTCGCGGCGCTGGCCAGGGCGCACGGGGTGCGCGTGGTCGCCGACGAGATCCACGCACCGCTGGTCCTGACGGGGGCGCGCTTCACCCCGTACCTCAGCGTGCCCGGCAGCGAGGACGCGTTCTCGCTGATGTCCGCGACCAAGGGGTGGAACCTCGCCGGGCTGAAGGCCGCGCTCGTGGTCGCGGCGCCAGAGGTGGCGGCCGACCTGCGGGCGATGCCGGAGGAGGTCGGCCACGGGGCCTCGCACCTCGGGGTCGTCGCGCACACCGCCGCGTTCCGCCACGGCGACCGGTGGCTCGACGCTCTGCTCCGGGGCCTCGACGCGAACCGCACGCTCCTCGGCGACCTCCTCGACGCCCACCCGCCCCGGGTGCGCTGGACTCCGCCCGAGGGGACGTACCTCGCCTGGCTCGACTGCCGAGCCCTCGGCCTCGGCTCGGGCGAGGAGAGGACCACCGGGGAGCCGGCCGTCGTCATCGATCTCGCAGGCCCGGCGCGGTTCTTCCTCGACGAGGCGAGGGTCGCCCTGAGCTCGGGGCACGTCTTCGGCACCGGAGGGGCTGGCCGCGTGCGGCTCAACGTCGCCACCTCGGCGGCCGTCCTCACCGAGGCGGTGATGCGAATGGGACGCGCAGCCGCGCAGGATCGTCGACCAGCCCGGACCTGACCACGACGCCGAGCGGGGACCTGGTGCGCGCCTCGCGGCGTGTCGTTCGCACCAGGTCCCCGCTCGGCGGGCTCGCGGCGGTACCTGCCATCGCCCCTCCGTCGACGCCTCAGGGCATCGCGGCGTACGCGGGCAGGGTGAGGAAGTCGGTGTAGTCCTCCGCGAGCGCGATGTCGGTGAACATCTCGCGCGCCTCGTCCCAGCGGCCGCCGGCGAAGGCCTCTCCGCGCGACTGCTCGATGGCCGCCATCTCCTCGTCGACGACGCTCCGCACCAGCTCGGCGGTGACCTTCCGGCCGCCCTCGAGCTCGATGCCGGAGTGCACCCACTGCCACACCTGGCTGCGGGAGATCTCCGCGGTGGCGGCGTCCTCCATGAGGTTGTTGATGCCCACCGCGCCGTTGCCGCGCAGCCACGACTCGAGGTACTGGATGCCGACGCTGACGTTGGAGCACAGCCCCTCCTCGGTGACCGACCCCGGGGTGGAGCTGACGTCGAGCAGCTGGGCGGCGGTGACGTGGACGTCGTCACGGGCGTTGTCGATCTGGTTCGGCTTCTCCCCCAGCACCGCGGTGAACGCCTCGCGGCAGGTCTCGACCATGCCCGGGTGCGCCACCCAGGACCCGTCGAAGCCGTCACCGGCCTCACGCTCCTTGTCCGAGCGCACCTTGGCGAACGCCGCCTCGTTGACCTCGGGGTCGCGGCTGGGGATGAAAGCGGCCATCCCGCCGATCGCGTGGGCGCCCCGCTTGTGGCAGGTGCGCACGAGGAGCTCGGTGTAGGCCCGCATGAACGGCACCGTCATGGAGATGGCGCTGCGGTCGGGCAGGAGGAACTCCTCGCCGCGGGTCCGGAAGGACTTGATGACCGAGAACATGTAGTCCCAGCGACCGGCGTTCAGCCCGGCGGAGTGCTCGCGGAGCTCGTAGAGGATCTCCTCCATCTCGAACGCTGCCGGGTAGGTCTCGATGAGGCAGGTCGCGCGCACCGTGCCGCGCGGGATGCCGAGGCGCTCCTGGGCCATGACGAACACGTCGTTCCACAGCCGCGCCTCGAGGTGGGACTCCATCTTGGGCAGGTAGAAGTACGGGCCGAGCCCGGCAGCCACCTGCGCCTGGCCGCACCCGGCGATGTACAGGGCGAAGTCGGTGAGGGAGCCGGAGACGATCTCGCCGTCCACGACGACGTGCTTCTCCGGCAGGTGCCAGCCCCGGGGACGCACGACGATGGTGGCGAGGTCGGCGTCCTCGCGCAGCGCGTACTCCTTGCCCTTCTCGTTGGTGAACGAGATGGTGCCGGCCACCGCGTCGGCGAGGTTGATCTGCCCGTTGACCACGTTCTCCCACGCGGGGGTGTTGGCGTCCTCGAGGTCGGCCAGCCACACCTTCGCCCCGGAGTTCAGGGCGTTGATCGTCATCTTGCGCTCGGTGGGGCCGGTCATCTCGACCCGGCGGTCCTCCAGGCCCGGCGCGGGCGGCGCCACGCGCCAGTCGGGGTCCTCGCGCACGGCGGCGGTCTCGGGAAGGAAGTCGAGG
>JBBSRD010000086.1:0-10127 GCA_038243415.1 Actinomycetales bacterium
AGGACCTCGGAGACGGTCCGGGAGAGCGTCGCCACCTGGTCCAGCTCCAGCTCGCCCTCTGTCTCAGCAGGGAGGTCGACCACGACGCGGACCACGCTGCGGCGCCCGGCCGCGGTGACGGTGACGTCCTCGAGGAACGCCTCCTGCGCCTCGACCGGGCCGCGGAGGAGGTCTTTCAGCGCAGTCGCACGGGGGGTGGCGGGCACGGTGGGACCTCTTCACGTAGGGGACGGTCACCGCGGCACGGCTTCCGGCGTCCCGAGGCCCCGATGGCGGGCCAGGGGCGCAACGGCGTGGGGGCGGCGCGTCGTGGGGCGGTGCGGCGACCGTGCGTCACGCGGTGGGTGACCGCCTGCGCACGAACGCCCAGCGTACCGGAGCGCGTGACCGCCGACCCGGGCCGGCCGTGGCACGCTGGATCATCGTGCGCCCCCCGAAGGACTCCTCCAGGCCCAGCCGCCGCGCCGTGCTGGGCCTCGGCCTGAGCGCCTGCCTCGGGGTGACGGCGGCCGGCTGCTCCAGCACTGGTGAGGAGCCGGCCACCCCCGGCGGCGACGAGGTCGGTGCCGCTCCCTCCGCGCCGGGGCCCGAGGTGCTGGCGAGCGCCGACGAGGCGGCGCGCACGGCCCTGCTGCGCAGCGTCCGCGACCTGACCGCCCTGACGGGTGCGGCGAGCGCCGTCGTCGTCGGGCCCGGTGCAGCGGTCCTCGCGGCGATCACGCAGGGGCTCACCGAGCAGGCCGCCGCCCTGACCACCCCGGAGGACGCCCCCGCTCACACCCCGCCGCCGCCGGCCCCCGGCGCCACGCCCGAGCAGGTGCTCGAGGCCCTCGGGGCCGCCTCGGGCGCGGCGTCCTCGATGCTGGCCGGTGTCAGCGCCCCCCTGGCCCGGCTGGTCGCGGCGCTGGCGGCGGGGCACGCGGTGGCGGCCACCAGCCTCGCGCGCACCGCCGGTCTGGCAGCGCCGACCGGTGCGGCCCCCCCGCCGGTCGACACGGCGGGCACCCGCACCGACGCCACCCCGAACCTGAGCGTGCCGCCCCGCGACGCTGCGCCCGCCCTGGGCACCGCGCGCGACGTGGAGGCTCAGGCCCGGTACGCCTACGGCGTCGCGGCGGTGCACCTCACCGGGGAGGCGCTCGCCGTCGCGGTGGCCCTGCGGGCCGTCCATGACGACGCCGTCGGCGCCCTGGGGACCACCCTCGAGTCCTCGGGCGCGCCGTCGACCGCCCCGCCGCGCGACGCCTACCTGCTGCCGTTCCCGGTCACGGACGGCGAGGCGGCCGCGAAGCTGGGCGCCGACGTCGAGGACGCCTGCGCGGACGCGTGGGCCGACGTGGTGGCCGCGCTCGGACCGGCGGCGCGCGCGGAGGCCGCGGCGGTGCTGGTCGCGAGGGCCCAGCAGGGCGCCCAGTGGAGGTTCCGCCTCGGCCAGGGGGCCGCCCTGCTGGCGCTGCCCGGGCTCTCGGGGAGGAGCTGAGCTCGCGGCACGGCAGGATGGTGTGGAGCCCTGAGAGGGAGGTCGACGTGGACGTCACCACCGATGGCACCGAGACGAGCAGCGGAACCGCCACCGGAGCGGCGCGCAGCACGCCAGCGCGTCCGCTCTCGGTCGCCGTGATCGGCTCTGGGCCGGCCGGCGTCTACGTCGCGGACCAGCTGGTCCGCGCCGAGCGCGAGGGGGGCGTGCGCGTGGACGTCCTCGAGCGGCTGCCCGCGCCCACGGGGCTGGTCCGCTACGGGGTCTCCCCGGACCACCCGGACATCAAGACCATCGGCGCCACGCTGCTGGGCGTCCTCGCCCACGAGGGGGTGCGGCTGCTCGGCAACGTCCGCGTCGGGGACGGCCCCGGCGAGGGCCCCGCCGGGGTGCTGCTGGCCCACCACGACGCCGTGGGGGTCGCCACCGGCTGCTCCGCGGACGCCCCGCTGCCGGTCCCGGGGGCGGACCTGCCCGGCTGCGTCGGCGCCTCCGAGGTGGTGGCGTGGTACGGCGGGCACCCGGACGGGGCGCGCACGTGGGACCTCTCGGGCACGGCGATGGCGGTGATCGGCGTCGGCAACGTGGCCCTGGACGTCGCGCGGGTCCTCGCCCGCCCCGCCGGTGACCTGCGCGGGAGCGACGTGCCGCACGCGGTCCTCGAGGCGCTGGAGACCTCCGCGCTGACCGACGTGCACGTCTTCGGCCGGCGCGGCGCCGACGCGGTGCGCTTCACCGCCCACGAGCTCGGGGAGGTCGGCGCCCTGGAGGGCGTGGACGTGGTGCTCGACCCCGCCGAGCTGGAGCTCGGCGAGGAGGCTGCCGCAGCGGTCGCGGCGGACCGTCCGCGCCGGCAGGTGCTGGAGGCGCTGCACCGCCTCGCCGGGCGCGGGCGGACGGGGGCGCCGCGGCGCGTCCACCTGCACCTGAACGCGGCCCCGGTGGCGGTGCTGGGCACCGATCGCGTCGAGGGGCTGCGCACGGAGGCCACCGCCACGGTCGGCGGGGCGCTGGTCGGCAGTGGGGTGACCACGGACTGGCCGGTGTCCAGCGTGGTGCGCGCGGTCGGCTACACGGGCCAGGGCCTGCCCGGGGTGCCGTTCGACGCCGACCGCGGCGTGGTCCCGAACGACGCGGGCCGGGTGCTCGGCGACGACGGCGCCCCCGTGCCGGGGCTCTACGTCAACGGCTGGATCAAGCGCGGGCCCTCCGGGCTCATCGGGGCCTCGCGCCGCGACGCCCGGGAGACGGTGCGCTCCCTGCTGGCCGACGCCGACGCGGGGTCGCTCCCCCGCGTCGAGACCCTCAGCCCTGACGGCCTCGACGCGCTGCTCGCCGCGGAGGGGGTGGAGGTGGTGGACCTGACCGGGTGGGGGCGACTCGACGCGCACGAGGAGGGCGCCGGGGCGGAGCACGGCCGGGGCCGCGTCAAGGTCGTCGACCACGCCGCGATGGTCGCGGCGGCGCGCGCGCCGGACGGCGCGCGGGAACGCCTCAGCCCCCGGTGAGGACCTGCCACCCGAGGCGCAGCACGAGCGCGGTGACCACGACGAGGAAGGCGACGCGCACGAAGCCGCTGCCGCGGGCGATGGCGGTGCGGGCCCCCAGGTAGCCGCCGCCCGTGTTGGCCAGCGCCATCGCGGCGCCGAGGCCCCACAGGACCGACCCGGTGGCGGCGAAGACGACGAGCGCGCCCAGGTTGGTGGCGGCGTTGACCACCTTGGACACCGCGGACGCCTGGAGGAAGGCGTACCCGAGCCCCACGAGCCCGGCGACGAGGAAGCTGCCCGTGCCCGGCCCGAGCAGCCCGTCGTAGCCCCCGACGAGCAGTCCCAGGGCGCCGGCGGTGGCGACGTGGCGGCGTCCGTCGTAGCGCAGCGCGCTGGTGTCGGCCGGGGCGCGGCGCACCAGCGTCCAGACGGCGACCGCGACGAGCGCCACGAGGATCGCCGGGCGCAGCGCGGCGCCCGGCACCCGGTGCGCCAGCGCCGCGCCCCCCGCGGCGGCCACGCCCGCCAGGCCGGCCATGGGCAGCGCGGTTCGCCAGTCGACCCCGGTGCGCCGCGCGTAGGTCGCTGCGGAGACCGACGTGCCCGCGAGCCCGGCGAGCTTGTTGGTCGCGAGCGCCTGCACGGGGGTGATGCCGGGCACCAGCAGCAGCGCCGGGAGCTGGAGCAGCCCGCCGCCGCCGACCACCGCGTCCACCCACCCGGCGGCGAAGGCGGCGAGCAGCAGGAGCGCGATCGTCCCGGGCGCCAGGCTGGTGATGCTGATGCCCGCGCCGGCGCTCATGAGGGTCAGCGCGTCACCAGCTCCCGCAGGTGGCTCGTCGCGTCGGCCAACGCCACGTCGGTGCGGGCGCCGTCGCCGCCCACGCTGCGGTCCCGCACCTCGACGAGCCCCTCGGCGACGCCGCGCCCCACGGTGACGATGGTGGGCACCCCGATGAGCTCGGCGTCCTTGAACTTCACGCCGGGGCTGAGCTTCGGGCGGTCGTCGTAGAGCACCTCGAGGCCCGCGGCCACCAGCTGGGCGCAGAGGGTCTCGCCGGCCTCGCGCACCGCGTCGTCCTTGCCGGCGAGGACGACGTGGACGTCGGCGGGGGCCACGGCGCGGGGCCAGCGGAGCCCGCTCTCGTCGGCGCCGGACTCCGCCAGCGCGGCGAGCGCACGGGCGACCCCGATGCCGTAGGAGCCCATGGTGACGGTGACGAGCTTGCCGTTGCTGTCGAGCACCTTCAGGCCCAGTGCCTCGGCGTACAGGCGGCCGAGGGCGAAGACGTGACCCATCTCCAGGCCGCGGCGCGCGCTGAGCGGCCCCGAGCCGTCGGGGGCGGGGTCGCCGTCGGCGATGGTGGCCGCCTCGACGGTGCCGTCGCAGCCCTCCTGGCCGGCGGCGGGGAAGTCGCGCCCGGCGACGAGGCCGATGACGTGGCGACCGGCGTGGTCGGCGCCGGTGATCCACGCGGTGCCGGCGACCACGCGCGGGTCCAGCAGGTAGCGGATGCCCGAGGCGCGCTCGCTGCCGAGGACCCCGGGGCCGATGTAGCCGCGGACCAGCGCCGGGTGCTCCGCGAAGTCGGCGGCCTCGAAGGGCTCGACCTCCGCGGGGGCCACCGCGGCCGCGAGACGCTTGGGGTCGACGTCGCGGTCGCCGGGCAGGCCGATGACCAGGGGCTCGCGCTCACCGCCGGGGTGGGCGAGGGTGACGAGGACGTTCTTGAGGGTGTCCGCGGGCGTCCAGGCGCCGCCGCCCCGGGGGAAGCGCTCGTTGACCACGGCGACGAGCGACTCGATCGTGGGGGTGTCGGGGGTGTCCTCGACGCGGGCCGCCGGGAGCGCGGCGATCTCGTCGTCGCCCATCGCCGGCGGCGCAAGGGTGGTCACGGCCTCGACGTTGGCCGCGTACCCGCCCTCGGAGGCCACCCACGTGTCCTCCCCGTGCGGGGTGGGGTGCAGGAACTCCTCGGAGGCCGAGCCGCCCATCGCCCCCGAGTCGGCGGCCACGGCCACCACGGGCAGGCCGAGGCGGTCGAAGATCCGCACGTAGGCGGCGCGGTGGCGGGCGTAGGAGGCCTCGAGCCCGGCGTCGTCGACGTCGAAGGAGTAGCTGTCCTTCATGACGAACTCGCGGGTGCGCAGCAGGCCGCCACGGGGGCGGGCCTCGTCGCGGAACTTGGTCTGGAACTGGTAGAGGCTCAGAGGAAGGTCCTTGTAGGACGAGCAGACGTCCTTCACCACCAGGGTCATGGCCTCCTCGTGGGTGGGGGCGAGGAGGTGGTCGGACCCGCGACGGTCCTTCAGGCGGAACAGCGCCGGGCCGTAGTCGGTCCAGCGGCCCGAGACCTCGTACGGCTCGCGGGGCTGCAGGGCGGGCAGGAGGACCTCCTGCGCGCCGATGGCATCCATCTCCTCGCGGACCACGGCCTCCACGCGGCGGAAGACCCGCAGGCCCAGCGGGAGCCACGCGAAGGTGCCCGACCCGGTGCGGCGCACGTACCCCGCGCGCACCAGCAGCCGGTGACCGGGGAGCTCGGCGTCGGCCGGGTCCTCACGGAGGGTCTTGAGGAACAGGGTGGACATCCGCAGCAGCACGATCGGTGAGGCTACCGGGGCGCCCGCTCGATCGCGTCGCGCGAGCAGCGCTGACCCACCGCCACGGCGCCAGCCGACGGCACCTCGTCCCCGCTGGTCTCCCGAGAACGCCACCCCCGGAGAGAACCCCGTGACGGATCTGACGAGCAT
Organism: Actinomycetales bacterium; assembly: GCA_038243415.1. GTDB lineage: Bacteria > Actinomycetota > Actinomycetes > Actinomycetales > Quadrisphaeraceae > CADCUY01. The sequence continues at coordinate 5,725 of JBBSRD010000086.1, forward strand.
GTTTCTCCTCAGCCTCCCGTTCGTGCTCATCGGGCTCGTCATCACGGTCGCCGGGCTGTGGTGCCTCGTCGTGGTCCGTCCGCGGCAGCGGGCGCGGGGGCAGCGGACGGTCGACGCGATGGGGACGGTCGTCAACCACCAGCGGCGCCGGCGCCCCCGGAACCTGGGCGGCGCGGGCGCCGGCAGCCGCGGCTCGACGAACGGCTGGGACGGCACGAGCTGATGGGCCCGGCATGAGCGGCTCCGGGACGGGCCCCGAGGGGGCCCGCCCGGACGGGCCGGAGCAGGACCGGTCGGGGCAGGGCCGGTCGGGGCAGGGCCGGTCGGGGCAGCTGCACCCCCGCACCTACCTCGAGCCCGTCGTCGAGCGGACGGGTCCGGACGGGCGGGTGGGCCAGGCGGCGCCTCGGGGGGCGCACCCCTCTTCCGGGGAGCGGCGCTCGGTGCCCCCCTGGCCATCAGCGACGACCCGCAGGACCTCGACGGGTGCGCGCTCGCCGGGTCGGTCCCGTCGGGGAGCACCACGCTCTGGACGGTGCTGGGCGTGGTGCTCTCCTCCTCTTCGGGCTGCTGTTCCTCCTGGGTGCCACCGCCGTCTCGCTGGTCTTCGGCATCGTCGCCGGGTACGGCGCGCAGCTCCCCCGTCAGCGCGCGTGGCCACGTCCACGTCCACCCGACGACCTCCCGGAGGGGACCCGTGCCGCTCCGCACGGTCGGCCCGCTGTTCGTGATCGTGGGGATCGCCATGGTCGTCGGCGGCACCTGCGTGCTCGCCTGGCTGCGACCGCGCACCCGGACCCGCACCTCGCGGCTGGTGGCCACGCAGGGCACCGTCGTCGGCAGCGCTGCCCGGAGCGACCTGATGAGCGGGTGGCCCTTCACCGCGAGCCTCGTGCCGGTGGTGGAGTGGCGGGGGCCTGACGGGCAGGTGCGCACCCAGGTCCCGGACAACGCCCTGCGCACGGTGGACCCACCGGCCACGGGCGCCTCGGTGCATCTCGGCTACGACCCGCAGGACCCGGCACGGCTCGTGGTCGCGGGAGGGCGGGAGGACGACAGGACCATGACCTGGGGCGGGGGGATCGCCCTCTTCACGGAGTTCTGGTTCGTCATGATCGGCGGCCTGTTCTTCCTGCTCCCGACAGCGCCCTGACCCGAGGACCCACACCCGGCTGACGCTCCACCACGGTCGGTCAGCAGGTGCCGTCGCGGTCTGACGCAGGGTCGGTCGCACTGACGGTTCGTCCTCGGCTCGGCCACCAGGTGGACGACGAGGACGACGGAACGCCTCTCCCGTGCCAGCATCCGCCCACCACCACCCGCGATGCGCCACGGAGGCACCTCCCGATCAGCGACGACGTCCGACCGGAGGACCTGAGGACCGGGTCGAGGAACCTCGCGGCGGACGCCGTGGAGATCGTCGGTGGTTGCTCCGACTCCGCCGAGGCCGCCGGCACCCGACTGACGCAGGACGCCGACCGGTACGAGGAGGACGACCTGGCGGCTGCCCGGGCCCTGGACCAGAGCGTCCCCGAGGGTGGCACCGCGCCGCCCGTCCTCCCGGCAGGACCTGGCGGCGCGCTCCACGCTCCCGTGCAGCCGTGGTCGGGCGAACCGGAGATCTCGACCGCGCCCTGGCCGGGCGGCGGGCTCGGACCCCTGGTCGTCCCAGCATGAGCACGCCCACGCTGGCAGGGGGGATCCCCGGCGACCCCGCCCTGGTCGAGGAGGGGGCCGAGGCGATCGGCGTGGCCGGGAGACGCATCAGGGAGGCGGGCGCCGACGTCGCCCAGCACGCGGACGCGGTGGTGTCGCGGTGGAGCGGGACCACGGCGGCCGCCGCGCACGAGAGGCTGCGCCTGCACGCCACCCAGGCCGACGCAGCAGGAGAGGGCATCGTCGGGGCCGGGCCGGTGCTGGCCACGTACGCCGCGGCGCTGCGCCAGGCCCAGGAGGACCGTGCGGCGGCGCTCGCGAAGGGGAGCGCGAAGGCGGCCGAGGCGGAGGCCAACCGGACCGCCGCTGCCGCCCTCGGGTCGCTGGTCGCCGCGATCGAGAAAGGAACGGCGCTGGTGCTGCCCGGGGCTGCGCCCGGCGGCCCGGGCAGGGCGAGGGGAGGCCCTCCCGAAGACCCCTTCATGGCCGAACCGGCCGTCGTCGACCGCAAGGAGATCATCGACACCGTCGACGGCGAGGGGTCGGTCCCGCTCCCCCCGGTCGGGCCCGTCGGGGTCGAGGCCAGGGCTCTCGCTGAGGAGTACTCCGGCCTCGCCGGGCACGCTGCTCTCCTGGGTGACGCCGCGAGCGGGGACGTCCGACGTCCCTGCAGCACCACGGCACGGGGCCGCGTGGGCGTCACGGCCGATGCCGAGGCCGGCGTCGAGGACCGCGGGGCCAGCGACAGAGCCGGTGTCGACGCCGGGGGCGAGGTCGAGGTCGTCAGCCGCTACGACGGGGCCCACAGGCTCACGGCCACGCTCTCGGCGGGAGCGGCGGCTGCTGCCGGTCTCGCCGCGGGGGTGCTGAACCTGTCGGCGTCGAAGGAGAAGGGGGCGGAGGTCAGGGAGGACGTCGCGGTCAGCGTCTGGGTGGACCCGCGGGTGGCGGCGAACCTCTCGGCGACCGCAGGGGTCGAGGTCCTGACGAGCGACACGGACGGGATGAGCAGCGGCTTGCTCGACGTCGAGTCCTGCACCTCGCAGGGCGTGAGGCACCAGGCCGCCTACGTCGTCGACCTCGACCCGACCGCACGGCCCGACGCCACCTGGGCGTCGGCCGACGCCGTCGTGCGCCTCGATCCGGAGGGGACGGCCGAAGCAGGTGCGGAGATCGCCCGGCTCGCGAGGTCCGGCACCCTGACGGCGTCGACCCGCCGCTGCGCGCGGACAGCACCGTCTGTTCCCAGGCACCGGACGAGCCGCGGTTCCTGCCCCCGGGGTGGCACGCCGCTCGCGTCGGCTCCCTGCGGGTCGGCCTGTCCGACGGCTTCGTCGAGCACGACCGGACCGGCGAGGAGGCCGGCAGCCTCGCCCTGTTCTACCGGCCCGACCTCGCGCCGCACGCCGCCCCCCTGGTGGTGGTGCGCTCCGTGCTGACGCCCGCGCAGCCGTCCGTCGCGGAGGCCAACCAGTTGGACGCGCGCTTCACCCACCAGCTCGGGAGGGCGCCGTCGCTCCCCCTGCACCCGACCGAGGTGCCACGCTCGCCGCGCGCCGTCATGGGCGCGTGGGAGCGGTCCAAGGACGGGCTGCCCACCCTGAGCACGGTGGCCCTGCTCGACGGCGAGGGACGGGACCGGTACACGGTCCAGCTCACGGGCGCCGTGGAGCACCTGCCGGACCCTCTCGTCGAGGACTTCTACGGGACGCTGAGCATCGGCCTGCTCAACCACTCCTGGTGATGCCGACGTGACGCCGGAGAACCGGCTGATCACCGCGGTGGTGCTGGTGCTCGTCCTCACCGTGTGCGCCGTGGTGATAGGGCTCGTGGTGGCGCTGAGCCACGGCAGCGTCCGTCGGGAGCGGTGGCTGGTGGACGCGCTCGGCACGGTCCTGCGTTGCCGCACCCCCTCCGAGCCCGGTCCGCTGGTGGAGCTCACCGACCGTTCGGGGCGGGCCCACCGCGGACGCCCGGCGACCCGGGAGCGCACGGGACGGGGAAGCGGCCCCGAGCCGGTGGCCGTGCGCCATGATCGCGCGGACCCCACGTGGTGGACGACGGCGCGCGCACCCCAGCCGGGGACGAGAGCGCGGGTCGTGGGCGTGCTGCTCGCCGTCGGAGGCCTCTCCTGGGCGGGTTCGCGGTCGCGGCGGTGGTCGCGACCACGATCTTCAGCGCCTCCGCACCAGGGGTCTGAGCCGTCAGCCTCTCGAGACCGACCTCAGAACAGCACGGTCGCGAAGGTCCCCACCTGCTCGAACCCCACCTCGTGGTAGGCCTTGATGGCGCGCTCGTTGAAGCCGTTGACGTAGAGGCTGGTCACGCCCATGCCGCGCCGGCGCACCTGCGCCACCACGGCGGCCACCCCCGGCGCCGACAGCCCGCGCCCGCGGTGGTCGGGGTGGACCCACACGCCCTGCACTTGCACCACCCCGGGGGCGACGGCCCCCAGCTCGGCCTTGAACACCACCTGGCGGTCCCCGTCGACGCCGACGAAGGACGCGAAGTACCGGCCCGCCTCCACGGTCTCCTTGACGCGGCGGCGGTAGGCCACCCCGCCGTCGGCGGCGGCGGGCGAGTACCCGACCTCCTCGGTGAACATCGCCACCGACGCCGGGACGAGCACGTCGAGGTCGGCGAGGACCGCGACCCCCCCGCGTGGGTCGGGGCGCACGCGCGGCTCGGCGTCGATGGCGAGCAGCGGCTGGTCGGACCGGACCTCCCGGGCACGTCCCCACGTCGGC
>JBBSRD010000087.1:0-10100 GCA_038243415.1 Actinomycetales bacterium
GCCACGACGTCGGCCAGCGACGGGTTCGTGGCGGACGTGCCGTCGGGGTAGACGACGGTGGGCACCGTCTGGTTGCCGCCGTTGACGGACTGCACGTACTCCGCCGCGGCCGGGTCGTCCTCGATGTTCACCTCGTCCCAGCTGATGCCCTCGCGCTTCAGGCCCTTCTTCAGCGTGCGGCAGTAGCCGCACCACGTGGTGGTGTACATCGTCAGGGTGCCCGGTGCAGGCAGCTCGGGCGTCACAGGAGTGGTCACGGGGGGGTCAACGGCGCCGCACCGCCCCGTCATCCCGGAGCCTCCGCAGCCGTCCCGAGCGGCCACCACGCGTCACCTCGCGTGGCGCTCCAGGAAGTCGTAGACCTCCCGGTCGTCCACGCCCGGGAACCGCCCGCTGGGCAGCGGCGCCAGGACGTGGGAGTGCAGGCGCGCGATCGGCCACGCGCGCTCCGCCCAGCGCTCGGTCGCCTGCGGGCCGGGGCGCCGGCAGCACGCCGGGTCGGGGCACGTCGAGGACGCCCGCACGCGGGTGTCGCGGCCCCGGAAGTGCTTCGCGTGGGAGAACGGCACGCCGACGGTGACGGAGTAGTCGCTGGTCGCCGTCGTCGCGGTCTGCGCCGAGCACAGGTAGGTGCCCGCCGGGGTGTCGGTGTACTGGTAGTTCTCGGTCGTGCGGGTGCTCCGACCCAGCACCGCCCGGGCCGTCCACGCCCGGCACACCGGCTGCCCCTCGACGGCGCCGTCCGCGCCGAACGGCAGCGGCACGTCGTCGTTCGCGTAAGCGCGCTGCAGGGTGCCGTCACCGCCGACGCGCAGGAAGTGCAGCGGGATGCCCAGGTGCACCGTCGCCAGGTTGGTCAGGCGCTGCGCAGCGCCCTCGTGGGTCACGCCGAACGCGTCCCGGAAGTCCTCCACCGCCAGGTCCCGGCGCCCCACCGCCTCACGGAGGAAACCGACGGCTGCGTCACGGGGCATGAGGCAGGCCGTGGCGAAGTACGCGATCTCGAGCCGCTGGCGCAGGAAGTCGGCGTAGCTCACCGGACGGTCGTGGCCCAGCACCCGGTGGGCGAGGGCCTGCAGCGCCAGGGACCGCAGGCCGTGACCCCCGGGGATGGAGGCGGGCGGCAGGTAGATGCGGCCCGCCTCCAGGTCCGTGACGGTCCGGGTGGAGTGCGGCAGGTCCTCGACGTGGACGATCGAGAGGCCGAGCGCCTCCGCCATGCGCGCCACGGTCGTGTGGGTCAGCGCGCCCACCGCGTGCCCCGCGGAGCGCACCGCGTCCTGGGCGAGCTCCTCGATCTCGGGGAGGTGGTTGTCGTGGTCCTGCATGAGCACCCGCAGCTCGGTGTTGGCCCGCCGGGCCTCCTCCGGGGTGGCGCTCGCCGCGCGCTCGCGCCGGTCCAGCTCGGCGTGCAGGCCGACCAGCGACTCGAGCACCTCTGTCGGGAGCCGCGGGCCCGGGCGGACGCTCGGCAGCCCGAGCGAGGTGAAGAGCGGGCTCCCCTGTGCGCGCTGCAGCTCGACCTCGAGGGCGTCGCGGCGGGTCGGCGGCGGTCCCGGCGCGAGCAGCCTGCCCACGTCGACGCCCAGGGCGCCCGCGAGCGCCTGGAGGAGGGACAGGCGTGGCTCGCGGCGGCCGTTCTCCACGAGGGACAGCGCGCTGGCGCTCGAGCCGACGCGGGTCGCCAGCTGCGCGAGGGTCCACCCGGCCCTGGTCCGGTGGTGGCGCAGGTGCCGGCCCAGCGCGAGCGCGTCGACCGGTGCGCCTCGGTCACCGTCCGTGGCCGTCGTGGCATGGGGGGCGAACGCCTCGAGCGCAGCCACGTGAAGACGCGTCATGCAGCCACGTTAGCGAAAGATCGTGCGTTCTTCACCCGTGGAGGTCTGGCAAGTGACCGCGAATACCGGCAGTGTCGTGAACCACTGCAGTGCATCCCGTCGTCAGGAGACATCGTGACCGTCCTCGCCCGGCCCACCACGCCCACCCTGCCCACCCGGACGGACCTGTCCGGCTGGGTCCTCGAGACCGCGGCGCTGACCGGTGCGGACTCGGTGGTGTGGTGCGACGGGAGCGAGGAGCAGCTCGAGGCGCTGCGGGCGCTGGCCGTGGACAACGGCACGCTGATCCCGCTCGACCCCCGGCGACACCCCGGCAGCTACCTGGCCCGGTCCGCCCCCGACGACGTCGCCCGGGTCGAGGACCTCACCTACATCGCCAGCGTCACCCCGGAGGACGCCGGACCCACCAACAACTGGCGCGAGCCCGGCGCCCTGCGCGCCGAGCTCGCGGGGTGCTTCGCCGGTTCCATGCGCGGACGGACGATGTATGTCGTCCCCTTCTCGATGGGGCCGGTCGGCGGGCCGCTGTCCGGTCTCGGGGTGGAGATCACCGACTCGCCGTACGTGGTCCTCTCCATGGCGATCATGACGCGCATCGGTGACGCGCCGCGCGAGCTCATCGAGGCCGGAGCGCCGTGGGTGCGCACCGCGCACTCCGTCGGCATGCCGCTCCTCGACGACGGGGGGAACCGCATCGAGGACGTCGCCTGGCCCTCCAGCGACACCAAGCACATCGCGCACTTCCCCGAGACCCGCGAGGTGTGGTCCTTCGGCTCGGGCTACGGCGGGAACGCCCTGCTGGGCAAGAAGTGCTTCGCGCTGCGCATCGCCTCGGTGATCGCCCGCGACGAGGGGTGGCTGGCCGAGCACATGCTCGTCATCCGGCTGACCTCTCCCACCGGGCGCCGCTACCACCTGGCTGCGGCGTTCCCGTCGGCCTGCGGGAAGACCAACATGGCGATGATGCGCCCGTCGCTGCCGGGCTGGAGCGTGGAGACGATCGGCGACGACATCGCCTGGATGCGGCCCGGCCCCGACGCCAGCCTGCGGGCGATCAACCCGGAGGCAGGGCTGTTCGGTGACGCGCCCGGGACCGGGGAGGTCACGAACCCGACCGCGATGGCCGCGCTGGGCGCAGGCGTCATCTACACGAACGTGGCCCTGACCGACGACGGCGACGTGTGGTGGGAGGGCAAGACGCCGGAGACCCCGGAGCGGCTCACCGACTGGCGCGGGGATCCCTGGACGCCGCGGAGCCAGAGCCCCGCGGCCCACCCGAACTCACGCTTCACCGTGGCGATGTCGGCCTGCCCGTCGGCGGCGGACGACTGGGAGGACCCGGCCGGGGTGCCGATCGACGCGATCGTCGTCGGGGGGCGCCGCGCCACCAACGTTCCCCTCGTCGCGCAGTCCCGCGACTGGGCGCACGGGGTGTTCATGGGCGCGACCGTCTCCTCGGAGCAGACCGCGGCCGCCGCGGGCGCCGCCGTGGGGGAGCTGCGCCGCGACCCGTTCGCGATGCTGCCGTTCTGCGGGTACGACATGGGCCAGCACTGGGCACACTGGCTCTCCGTCGGCGAAGCGCTGGGGGAGAGGGCGCCGAAGGTCTTTGCCGTCAACTGGTTCCGTCGCGGCGCCGACGGCTCCTTCCTCTGGCCGGGCTTCGCCGAGAACTCCAGGGTCCTCGCGTGGATCGCCGCCCGCCTCGACGGCGAGGTCGGGGCCCGCGACAGCGCGGCGGGCCTGCTGCCGCTGGACGGCGACGTCGACACGAGCGGCCTCGACCTCGCCGACGGCGTCATGGACGAGCTCTTCGCCGTGGACGCCGCGGCGTGGGCGGAGGAAGCAGACCTCACCGAGGAGTTCTTCGGCGGCTTCTCCGCGACGCTGCCGGCAGCGATGACCGAGCAGCTGGGTGAGCTCCGGGCGCGGCTGGCATAGCGCGTCCCTCAGCACGGCGCGGCGGGGGAGCGCAGACCCGCCGCGCCGGTACGTCACCCGGTGAGGACGCCGACCTGGGCCGGGCGGACCTCGTCAGGCTCGCCCGGAGCTCCCTGGGGGTCTGCTGGGCCGACGAGGAGGTGCGCGCTGGCTGTCTGGCGCGGTGGCAGGCAGACGTCGTCCGGCACGCCGTGGCGTGAGAACGGGCCTGGGCACCGACGCCACGGCCGCGCTCGAGCCGTCGAGCGGGGAGCCGGTGCGAGGTCCGCCTGTCGAGCGGGGACCCGGTGCGGCACCGGACGGCGTGTCGTACGCACCACGTCCCCGCTCGGCGCCTGCGAGGACCGCCTGTGCGGCGCAGGTACCGCTCTGGCGCGGGGACGGGGCTGGGACGGGGCGAAGACGTGCTGGCCGTCCACGTCGAGCCCGGGTTCACCGGCCGGATCGGCACGTGCTCTGACCGTCAGCCCAGCGCGTCCGCCGTCCGGTGCGACCGCTCCGTCCAGGCGGCGTCGTGCGGCGAGAGGCGCACCGCAGCGTCGAGAGAGAGCGCCAGCGCCTCGCCGGCCAGCTCGTCGTCGCCGCCGTGCCCGCGAGGCGTCACCTTCACCACCACGCCGTCCCTCCGGTGGTCCATCTGCCGCAGCCTGCCAGCGCGCGTCGCCCCGTCGCCCGTGCCCGACGCCCCTACCCTGCGAGCGAGGGGGTGGTGGCATGGCGAAGGTCGACGTCGGCGTCGGGATCGACGGCGACCTGCTCGCCGAGGTCGACGCGCTCGCGGCCAGGCTCGGCGTCACGCGGGACCACGTCATCGAGGACTCCGTCCGCAAGACGCTCGCGGCCAGGTCGCTGACCGACGCGGTGGACCGTGTCCGGCAGTCGAGCCCGGCGACCGAGGAGATGGCCGAGCACCTGGCCTACGAGGAGCTGCGGGCCGCCCGCGCCGAGCGCCGGGCCCGACGCGCCTGAGCCTCGGGGGCCGACGGCGCCGTCCCTGTGCACGACCTCCGCCGGCTGTCGGGGGCGCCAGGCACACTGGCGCTCGCCATGCAGACCACCGATCCCTCCACCACGCTGGCCGACTCCGTCCTCACCGGCCTGGACCCCGAGCAGCGTGAGGTGGCCACCGCCCTCCACGGCCCCGTCTGCGTGCTCGCCGGCGCCGGGACCGGCAAGACCCGGGCGCTGACCCACCGGATCGCCTACGGCGTGCACTCCGGGGCGTTCGCCGCCCAGCAGGTGCTCGCGGTGACGTTCACCGCCCGCGCCGCCGCCGAGCTGCGCGCCCGCCTGCGCGACCTCGGGGTCCCCGGAGTCCAGGCCCGCACCTTCCACGCCGCCGCGCTGCGCCAGCTGCAGTTCTTCTGGCCCCAGGCGGTCGGCGGGCCCATCCCGCAGCTCGTGGAGCAGAAGGCCCGCCTCGTCGCCGAGGCCGCGTCCCGGATGCGCCTGCGCGTCGACCGCGCCTCCGTGCGCGACCTCTCGGCGGAGATCGAGTGGTCGAAGGTCTCGATGCTCACGCCCGAGACGTACCTGACCCGCGCCCGTGAGACCGGCCGCGGGACCCCTGGCGGGCTCGACGTGGACGCGGTGGCCCGCCTCATCCAGGCCTACGAGGACGTCAAGACCGACCGCGGCGCGATGGACTTCGAGGACGTCTTGCTGCTCACCGTCGGGATCCTCGACGAGCGCGGCGACGTCGCCGAGCGGGTCCGGGGTCAGTACCGCACCTTCACCGTCGACGAGTACCAGGACGTCTCCGCCCTGCAGAAGCGCCTGCTGGACCTGTGGACGGGCGGCCGTGACGACCTGTGCGTGGTGGGCGACGCCTCGCAGACCATCTACTCCTTCACCGGCGCCAGCCCCCAGCACCTCCTCGACTTCCCGAAGGAGCACCCCAGCGCGAAGATCGTCCGCCTCGTGCGGGACTACCGCTCCACCCCCCAGGTCGTGGGCCTGGCCAACGGCGTCCTGGACCGCGCGCCGGCCTCCGCGACGCGCGCCAGGGTGCAGCTGGTCTCCCAGCGCGAGGCCGGCCCGTCGCCGTCCTTCACCTCCTACGACGACGACGTGGCCGAGTCCGCCGGCATCGCCGCCCGCATCCAGAAGCTCATGGAGGCCGGCACGCCGGCCTCGGAGATCGCGGTGCTCTACCGCACCAACGGCCAGTCCGAGCCGCTGGAGCAGGCGCTGTCCGAGGCGGGCATCGGCTACCTCCTCAAGGGCGGCCAGCGGTTCTTCGCGCGCCCCGAGGTCCGCAAGGCCGTGGTGCTCCTGCGCGGCGCCCAGCGCAGCGACGACGGCTCCACGCCGCTCGGCGCCGTGGTCCGCGACGTCATCGCCTCGGCCGGCTGGAGCGCCGAGCCGCCGGCCGCCGCGGGCGCGGTGCGCGAGCGGTGGGCCTCCCTGCAGGCGCTCGCGGCCCTGGCCGACGACATCGCGGAGGCCCGCCCCGAGGCCCGCCTGCCGGACCTCGTGGCGGAGATCGACGAGCGCGACGCCGCCCAGCACGCCCCGTCCGTCGAGGGCGTGACGCTGGCCTCGCTGCACGCGGCGAAGGGCCTGGAGTGGGACGCGGTCTTCCTCACGGGGCTGACGGAGGGGCTCATGCCCATCTCGTTCTCCCAGGACGACCCCGCAGCGGTCGAGGAGGAGCGGCGCCTGCTCTACGTCGGGGTGACGCGGGCCCGCGTGCACCTGGCGCTGTCGTGGGCGAGGGCGCGCACGCCGGGCGGCCGCGGAAACCGGAACCCCTCGCGCTTCCTCGACGGGCTGCGCCCGGGGGAGAGCGCGCCCGCCAGGGGCGCCGGGGCGCCGACGCCGAAGCGCAGCCGTGGCCGGGCGCAGGCCAAGGCGTGCCGCTCGTGCGGGAAGCTGCTCGCCACCGGGGCGGAGCGCAAGGTCGGACGCTGCGAGGACTGCCCGCCCACCTACGACGAGGCCGTCTTCGAGCGCCTGCGCGAGTGGCGCAGCGGCGTCGCCGCCGAGGCGAAGGTGCCCGCGTACGTGGTGTTCACCGACGCGACGCTCGTGGCCGTCGCCGAGCTGGGCCCCACGAGCGCGACGTCGCTGGCGACGGTGGCCGGCGTCGGCCCCACCAAGCTGGAGCGCTACGGCGAGGCCGTCCTGAAGGTGCTCGCGGGGGAGTGAGCCCCCGAGCACGAAGCGGGCGGGCGGCAGGCCTGAGGCAGCCCCGCCCGAGGCAGGCGGGCGAAGACGCCCGTAAATGCCTTGCACCGGTGCGTGGCACCCCTCTACTGTCGCCAGCACCGGTCAGCCGACCGGTACTCACCGCGACAGCGGTGGCCGAGACCCGGAGGTGCCCCATGGACGAGCAGACGAGTGCCGTCATCGCGCGCTTCATGACCCTTCGGGCGTTCCCCCAGCGGGACACCTCCCTCGGCAGGGATCTGATCGAGCGCGACGGCGCGCCCACGAAGGGGCGAGGTCACACCTCCAACCCCTGGTCAGCGTCCCCGGTGACGCGCCGCCCCGGCGCCCACCCCCTCGGCTAGGTCTGCGCGCGGCTCCCCGCGCCAGCACCTCTCATCGACCGCCGCGCCTCGCGCGGGGCCGATCCTCTCTCGCACCGTCTCGACGACCTCGTGGTCGTCGTCGCCCCACCGGCTGCTGCCGGCACGGGTGAGGCGGCGGTGCCCGCGCCGCTCCGTGCCGCTCCCTCGTCGAGGGCCGGCCAGGGCGCGTCCCGCGACCGCCCCCTCACCGAGGAGCCCCGACGTGTCACCCCTGCCCAGGGACCTTCCCTGCAGAGTCCACGACCCCGACCTGTGGTTCGCCGAGCTGCCCGCCGACGTCGAGTCCGCCAAGGCCCTGTGCGCGGCCTGCCCGCTGCAGGCGCTCTGCCTCGACGGCGCTCTCGAGCGCGCCGAGCCGTGGGGCGTCTGGGGCGGCCAGCTCGTGGTCGACGGCGCCGTCGTCGCCCGCAAGCGGCCCCGAGGCCGGCCGCGCAAGCACCCGGTCGCGGTCTGACCCCTCCAGATCACGACCGGCCGAGACACCTCGGGACCCCCTGAGACCAGGAAGGAGAACGCCATGCTCGACCCCCACCTGATGCTCGCCACGCTGCAGCACGAGGAGCGCCTCGCCGAGTCCGCCCACCACCGGGCGGCCCGCGCCGTGGCCGGCCGCCGTCGTGCGGTGCGCCGCGCCGCCCGGCTCGTCGCGGGCGCCGACCGCCTCGGCGCGGCTGCCGAGCGGCTCCGTCGCCGCGCGGCCGTCCTCGACGCGGCGCCCTCGCGCACCGTCGCCGAGACCGCCTGACCGGGGCGCTGCAGGCACGGGGCGCCGTCGCGGAAGATCGCGCCGGCGCTCCTGCCGTAGCCTGCTGTGCCGTGGCCGCCACCGACTTCCCCTCCGAGATCTCCTCTCTGCGCACCACCTACGGGACGATCCGCGAGGTGACCGACGTGAAGGCGCTGCAGGCCACCATCGCCGACCTCTCCGAGGCCGCCTCCGCCCCTGACCTGTGGGACGACGTCGAGGCCGCGCAGAAGACGACGAGCAAGCTGAGCCACGCCCAGACCGAGCTCGACCGGGTGCTGAGGATGGGCGCCCGCATCGACGACCTCGAGGTCCTCGTCTCGATGGCGGACGAGGCCCGCGCCGAGCACGACGTGGCCACCGCCGACGAGACCGACGCCGAGGCCGGGCGCGAGCTCCGGTCCATCCAGAAGCAGCTCGGCGAGCTCGAGGTCCGCACCCTCCTGAGCGGGGAGTACGACCAGCGCGAGGCCCTGATGACCATCCGCTCCGAGGCCGGTGGCGTGGACGCCGCGGACTTCGCCGAGATGCTCCTGCGGATGTACCTGCGCTGGGCCGAGCGACACGGGCACTCCGTCGACATCATGGACACCTCCTACGCGGAGGAGGCCGGCATCAAGTCGGCCACCGTCGCCATCCACGCCCCGTACGCCTACGGCACCCTCTCGGTCGAGCAGGGCACCCACCGCCTGGTGCGCATCAGCCCCTTCGACAACCAGGGCCGCCGCCAGACCTCCTTCGCGGCCGTCGAGGTGCTGCCCGTGACGGAGGCCACCGACCACATCGAGATCCCCGAGCAGGACCTGCGGGTGGACGTCTTCCGCTCGTCGGGCCCGGGCGGGCAGTCCGTGAACACCACCGACTCGGCGGTGCGCCTGACCCACCTGCCCACCGGCGTGGTCGTCAGCTGCCAGAACGAGAAGAGCCAGCTGCAGAACAAGGCCGCCGCCCTGCGGGTGCTGCAGGCCCGCCTGCTGGAGCGGGCCCGCCAGGAGCGCCAGGCGGAGCTCGACGCGCTCAAGACCGACGCGGGCGGCAGCTGGGGGAACCAGATGCGCTCCTACGTCCTGCACCCCTACCAGATGGTCAAGGACCTGCGCACCGAGCACGAGGAGGGCAACACCTCCGGCGTCTTCGACGGGGCGATCGACGCGTTCCTCGAGAGCGGGATCCGCTGGCGCCGCCAGGGCGAGCGCGCCGCGCAGGGCTGACCTGCCGCGGCCGTGCCCGGCCGCTCGGGGCTCCGCGCGACGACGCGCCGGGGTCAGGCTGAGAGTTGTCACAGAGTGCGTCAGTCAAGGTGACGGCACAACCTGCCGTTACCTAACGTTGACAGACAGTGGGTAGAGCGACACGCCAAGTGGCGCTCGACGTGGACGGGTGAACGGGACCGCGGGGTTAGCCTCGCCGGATCATGCCCATCCTCCACAGCAGCCACACGAGTCCCACGGGCCTCCTCAGCGGACGGGATGAACGGTGATCAGCTTCTCGAACGTCACGAAGATCTACCCGCGGTCCTCCGCACCGGCGCTGGACCGCGTGAGCCTCGACGTCGACCGCGGCGAGTTCGTCTTCCTCGTCGGCAGCTCCGGCTCCGGGAAGTCCACCTTCCTGCGCCTGGTCCTGCGCGAGGACGTGGCCAGCTCGGGCGCGATCATGGTCGCCGGGCGCGACGTCGCCCGCCTGCACTCCTGGAAGGTCCCGCACCTGCGCCGCCAGATCGGCGTGGTCTTCCAGGACTTCCGGCTCCTCGCCACCAAGACCGCCTACGAGAACGTGGCCTTCGCCCTCCAGGTCATCGGCGCCTCGCGCCACCACATCGCCCAGGTCGTCCCCGAGACCCTCGAGCTCGTCGGTCTGGCCGACAAGGGCCGCCGCCTGCCCCACGAGCTCTCCGGTGGTGAGCAGCAGCGCGTCGCCGTCGCCAGGGCCTACGTGAACCGCCCGCAGATCCTCCTCGCCGACGAGCCCACCGGGAACCTCGACCCGGAGACCTCCCGCGGCATCATGCGGGTGCTCGAGCGCATCAACCGCGCCGGC
>JBBSRD010000088.1:0-10078 GCA_038243415.1 Actinomycetales bacterium
ACCTCACCGCCCGCGGCGTCGGTCCGGGCCTGGACGACGGCCGAGAAGTCGATCTGCAGGCGCCGCGGCAGGTCCAGCTGGTGCTCGGTGCGCATGACGTACGCCACGCCGCCCTTGCCCGACTGGCTGTTGACGCGGATGACCGCCTCGTAGCTGCGCCCCACGTCGCGGGGGTCGATCGGCAGGTACGGCACCGCCCACTCCGACGCGGAGAGCTCCACACCGGCGCTGGCCGCCCGCTCCGCCATCGCGTCGAAGCCCTTCTTGATGGCGTCCTGGTGGCTGCCGGAGAACGCCGTGTAGACGAGGTCGCCGCCGTAGGGGTGGCGCTCGTGCACGCGGATCTGGTTGCAGTGCTCGACGGTGCGGCGGATCCCGTCGATGTCGGAGAAGTCGATCTGCGGGTCCACGCCCTGCGTCAGCAGGTTCAGCCCCAGGGTGACGAGGTCGACGTTGCCCGTGCGCTCGCCGTTGCCGAACAGGCAGCCCTCGACACGGTCGGCGCCGGCGAGCAGCCCCAGCTCGGCGGCGGCCACCGCGGTCCCGCGGTCGTTGTGGGGGTGCAGGGAGACGATGAGGCTCTCGCGGTTCTCGAGGTTCCGGCACATCCACTCGATGGAGTCCGCGTAGACGTTCGGGGTGGCCTCCTCGACGGTGGCCGGCAGGTTGACGATCAGCTGGCGCTCGGGGGTGGGCTCGAAGACCTGGGCCACCTCGTTGACGATGCGCGCGGCGAAGTCGAGCTCGGTGCCGGTGTAGGACTCCGGGGAGTACTCGTAGAAGATCTCGGTGCCCTCGAGGGTGTCCTCGAGCTTGCGGCACAGCCGCGCACCGTCCAGGGCCAGGTCCACGACACCGTCCTGGTCGAGGTGGAACACGACGTCGCGCTGGAGCACCGACGTGGAGTTGTAGAGGTGCACGATGGCGGTCCTGGCGCCGCGGAGCGACTCGTAGGTGCGCTCGATGAGGTGGGCGCGGGCCTGGGTGAGCACCTGGATCGTCACGTCGTCGGGGATGAGCCCACCCTCGATGAGCTGGCGGACGAAGGCGAAGTCGGTGGCCGACGCCGACGGGAAGCCGACCTCGATCTCCTTGTAGCCCATGTCCACGAGCAGGCGGAACATCCGCAGCTTGCGCTCCGGGCTCATGGGGTCGATGAGCGCCTGGTTCCCGTCGCGCAGGTCCACCGCGCACCAGCGCGGGGCCTGGGTGGCCGAGGTGACGGAACGGGTGGGCCAGGTGCGGTCGGACAGGTCGACGCTGAACTGCTCGACGTAGGGCCGGTAGCGGTGGACCGGCATGGTCGAGGGCTGCTGGGTGCTTCGCACGGAGATCTCCAACGGTGAGGGGCGGGTCAGGCCACGCTCGTGCTCCACCGCGACGAGGTGGGCCTCAGGAGGGGGCCTCGCCGCGGCAGCCAAGGAGGAGGGCCGCCGCGAGCATGGCGGTGAGGCTAGCGCACGCGGGGCCGGGGCTCCGGACCTGCTGTGGGCACCGCCTCGGAGGGCCGGGCCTCAGCAGCCCGCCGCATCAGAAGCCCAGGCGCGCCAGCTGCTTGGGGTCGCGCTGCCAGTCCTTGGCGACCTTCACCCTCAGGTCCAGGTGCACCTTGTTGCCCAGCAGGGCCTCGATGCTCGCGCGGGCGGTGGTCCCGACCTCGCGCAGCCGGGCGCCGCCGCGGCCGATGATGATGCCCTTCTGGCTGTCCCGCTCCACGTAGAGCAGCACGTGGACGTCCATCAGGCCGTCGTCGCGCGGGCTGCCGTCGGACTGCAGGCGCGGGTTCATCTCCTCGACCACCACGGCCAGGGAGTGGGGCAGCTCGTCGCGGACCCCCTCGAGCGCCGCCTCGCGGACCAGCTCGGCGACCATGACCGCCTCCGGCTCGTCCGTCAGCTCACCGTCGGGGTAGAGCGCGGGTCCCGGCGGCAGGTGACCGGCGAGCACCGTCCCGACGAGGTCCACCTGGTCCGCGGTGGTCGCCGAGACGGGCACCACGTCGGCGAAGGGACGCCCGACGCTCTCCCCCAGGGCACTGACCTCCGCGAGGCGCGGCAGCATCGCGGCCTTGGACACGGTGTCGGTCTTGGTCACCAGCGCCACGACCGGGGTGCGGGTGAGCGCGGCGACCTGCTCGGCGATCCACCGGTCGCCGGGGCCGGTGCGCTCGTTCGCGGGGAGGCAGAAACCGACCACGTCCACCTCGGCGAGAGCCGCGAGGACCTCCTCGTTGAGGCGCTGCCCGAGAAGGGTGCGCGGGCGGTGCAGCCCCGGGGTGTCGACGAGGATCAGCTGGTGGTCCGGGGCGGTCACGATGCCCCGGACGGTGTGCCGCGTGGTCTGCGGCCGCGACGAGGTGATGGCGACCTTCTCGCCCACGAGGGCGTTGGTCAGCGTCGACTTGCCGGTGTTCGGGCGCCCGACCAGGGCGGCGAACCCGCTGGTGTGCGCGCTCATCGGTGCCCGCTCGGGGTGGGCTGCTCCTGGGAGGCCCGGCTGCCGTTCTGCGACGAGCGCCCGCGGGCGTCCTCGTCGCTCCGGGCGCGGGAGGACCCCCTCAGCGCAGCCACGTGCTCGTCCTTCTCGTCCATGTCGTCCTCCGCGTCGTCCCAGCGTGCCAGCACGGCGGTGAGCCGGTTGCCCTCCACCTTCTCAGCGGTGAGCACCACGCCCGACACCCGGGCCTCGTCGCCCTCGGTGGGCACGGCCGCGAGGGTCTTGGACAGCAGGCCGCCGACCGAGTCCACCTCGTCGTCGTCGAGGTCGAGGCCGAAGAGCTCACCGAGCTCGTCGACCGACATCCGCGGGCTCACCCGGAAGGTGTCGGCGTCGACGACGACCACCTCGGGCTCGGCGCGGTCGTACTCGTCGGCGATCTCGCCCACGATCTCCTCGAGGGCGTCCTCGAGGGTGACCAGGCCGGCCACGCCGCCGTACTCGTCGATGACGATCGCGAGGTGCACGGACTGCTGCTGCATCTCCCGCAGCAGCGAGTCGACCCGCTGGGACTCCGGGACGAACGTGGCGGGTCGCACCAGCCCGGCGATGCCGGCGCCGCGGGAGCGGGGGTCGCGGCGGTCGGTGACCACGCGCACGAGGTCCTTGAGGAAGAGGACGCCGAGCACGTCGTCGACGTCCTCGCCGACGACCGGGAGCCGGGAGAGCCCGGAGGTGAGGAAGGTCTTCAACGCCACCCGGGGCGGGGTGGCGGCGGGGACGGTGATCATGTCGGTGCGGGGGGACATCACCTCGCGCACGAGGGTGTCGCCGAGCTCGAAGACGGAGTGGATCATCCGTCGCTCGCCGGCCTCGATGACGTCGGACTCGCTCGCCCGGTCGACGAGCTCGCGCAGCTCCGACTCGGTGGAGAACGGGCCGTCGCGGTATCCCTCGCCGGGGGTCAGGGCGTTGCCGACCGCCACGACGACGCGGGCGATCGGGCCCACCACCGTGGTGAGGGCGGTGAGCAGCGGCGCGAGGCGCAGCACCACCGCCTCGGCGTGCTGGCGCCCCAGGGTTCGCGGCGCGACGCCGACGCCGACGAAGTCGACGAGGCCGACCACCACGACGGTGACGAGCAGGGACGCCCACCACTCGTTCGAGAGCGACCACACGGCGAGCGCCACGGCGACGGTCGCGGCGCAGCGCGCCAGGGTGCGCACGAGGGTGGCGGCCACGATGGTCATCGAGGTGTCGGCGAGCAGGGCCTGGACGTTCACGGCCTGGGGGCGGCGCTCGGCGACCAGCGCTGCGGCCTCGGTGCGGGTCATGCGGGACAGGGCCGCCTCGGTCATGGCCAGCACGGCGGCGAGCGCCAGCACCGCGACCGCAGCGACGATCAGCCAGATCGCGGCGGTCTGGGACAGGGCGTTCATCAGGGGGTCACCGGGGGTCATCGGGAGCGGGCGAGGAACGTGAGCAGCAGCTCACGCTGGAGCGCGAACATCTCGTCGCGCTCCTCGGGCTCGGCGTGGTCGAAGCCGAGCAGGTGCAGGATCCCGTGGGTGGTCAGGAGCAGGAGCTCCTCGGTGACCGCGTGCCCGGCGCTGCGCGCCTGCTCCGCGGCGACGTCGGGGCAGAGCACGACGTCGCCGAGCAGGCCGGCGGGGCTCAGAGCGCCCAGGGACCCGGGCCGCAGCTCGTCCATGGGGAAGCTCATGACGTCGGTGGGGCCGGGCTCGTCCATCCACTTCTCGTGGAGGACGGTCATCGCGTCGGGGTCGATGAGCACCACGGACAGGTCGGCCTGCGGGTTGACGTGCATCTTCCCCAGGACGAACCGCGACAGCGCCACCAGCTCGTTCTCGTCGAGGTCGGCGCCGCACTCGTTGAGGACCTCGATGCTCACCGGCGCAGAGCCTGGGGGGCCTGCCCGCGGGCGTCGAAGCGCCCGTAGGCCTCGACGATCTCGCTGACGAGGCGGTGGCGGACCACGTCCGCCGAGTCGAGCCGGGAGAAGTGGACGTCGTCGACGTCGTCGAGGATCTCTTGGACCACCTTGAGGCCCGAGGTGGTGCCACCCGGGAGGTCCACCTGCGTGACGTCGCCCGTGATCACCATCTTCGAGCCGAAGCCGAGGCGCGTGAGGAACATCTTCATCTGCTCGGCGGAGGTGTTCTGCGCCTCGTCGAGGACCACGAAGGAATCGTTCAGGGTGCGGCCACGCATGAAGGCCAGGGGCGCGACCTCGATGCTGCCGGCCGTGATGAGCCGCGGGATCGACTCGGGGTCCAGCATGTCGTGGAGGGCGTCGTAGAGGGGGCGCAGGTACGGGTCGATCTTGTCGGTGAGGGAGCCGGGCAGGAACCCCAGCTTCTCCCCCGCCTCGACCGCCGGGCGCGTGAGGATGATGCGGTTCACGGTCTTGGCCTGCAGCGCCTGGACGGCTTTGGCCATCGCGAGGTAGGTCTTGCCGGTGCCGGCGGGGCCGATGCCGAAGACGATGGTGTTCCTGTCGATGGCGTCGACGTACTTCTTCTGCCCGCTCGTCTTGGGGCGGATGCTGCGCCCGCGCCCGGACAGGATGTTCATGGTCAGCACGTCGGCGGGGCGCTCGGACGTGGCCTGGCGCAGCATGCCGATGCTGCGCTCCACGGCGTCCGCGCTCAGCGGCTGACCGGTGGCGATCACGGCGATCATCTCGTCGAGCAGGCGCTCGACGAGGGCGATGTCGCCCGGGGGGCCGGTGAGCGTGAACTGGTTGCCGCGCACGTGGACGTCGACGCGCGGGTAGCCGCGCTCGATGACCCGGAGCAGCTCGTCACGGGGTCCCAGGACGGAGACCATCGACGTGGACGGCGGGACCACGACGGTGTGGCGCTTGCTCCCGGGCGTCTCTTCCGGGGCGGAGGAGGGTTGCAGCGGCCCGACGGCGTCAGCGACGGCGGCGCGGGTGCTGCGTGAGGAGACCTGACGGGAGGGTGAGGTGTTCTCGGTCATGGGGTGGGCGGGCGCCCTGGCTCTCCAAGTGGTGCGGGGCTCACGGCGAGCCCGGACACCGTCGATGGTAGCTGCGAAGACCGACATCGACCCTCTGGCGAGCCCGGTGCGGACCGCTGCAGACCCGGTCGCGCACGCTCTGGGCACCGGCGAGAGGCTGCAGGATGGCCTTCCCCGACCTCGTCCTCACCCACGCGACGTTCCTCACCCTCGACGACGGCGACCGGGTCGCGGGCGCTGTCGCCGTCACCGGCGGCCTCATCACCGCCGTCGGCACGGCCGAGGAGGTCCGTGCGGGCGCCGGGCCCGCCACCCAGGTGGTCGACCTCGGGGGCGCCGTCGTCGTCCCGGGGTTCGTCGACGCCCACAGCCACGTGTCCATCGGCGCGCCCTACATCCGCTGCGCGGACCTGCAGACCCCGCCGGTGGGCGCCGTCACGACCGTCGCCGACGTGGTGGCCCGCCTGCACGCGAGCAAGGACCGGGGCGGCACGGCACCCGGCGGCTACGTCGTGGGGTGGGGCTACTACGCGGAGTCGATGACCGACGGCGGCGTGATCACCGCGGCGATGCTCGACGAGGAGTTCCCCGACCACCGCGTCGTCATCGTCCACGTCTCGGGCCACGGGGGCGTCGTCAACAGCCGCGTCCTCGAGGACGCCGGCATCCACGACGGCGCCGAGGACGTCGACGGCGGGACGATCGCCCGCTACCCCGGCACGCGAACGCCGAACGGGGTGCTGTGGGAGGGGGCGTGGATGCCGCTGGTCTCCATGGGTTTCCTCGACTACGGGCGCGCGGAGTTCGACGAGATGCTCAGCGAGTACGCGCGCTGGGGCATGACGACGGTGCAGGACGGCGCGGCCTCCTGGCCGCAGACACAGCAGGTGCGCGACTGGGCCAGCGAGGCAGCCCTCCCCGTCGACGTCCGCTCGCTCATCACGTGGACCGACCTCCAGCTGGCGATCGACGCGGGCCTCGTCGACACCACGGTGGGCGGCCACACGGTGCAGGGCGTCAAGCTCATCGTCGACGGCTCACCGCAGGGGCGCACGGCGCTGGTCAGCGAGGAGTACGTCGGCAGCGGGCCTTCCGGCGAGAAGCACTGGCACGGCATCGCGAACATGGACCCGGACACCGTGGACGCCGTGGTCGAGAAGGCCTACCGGAACGGTTTCCAGGTGTTCGCCCACGTCAACGGCGACGCGGCCATCGACTCCCTGCTCGACGGCCACCGCGCGGCCGTGGCGGCGGGCGCGCAACCGGTCGTGCCCACGGTGCCGATCCACTCGCAGGTGATGCGCCTCGACCAGCTGGACGACTACGTGGAGCAGGGGTGGGAGCCGTCGATGTTCACCGTCCACACGTACCTCTTCGGCGACACCCACGTGGAGAACCTCGGGCGCGAGCGCGCCGACGGGATCTCCCCGATGCGCTCGGCGCTGGACCGGGGGCTGCGCCCCTCGAACCACTCGGACTACCCGATCACGCCGATCAACCCGCTGCTGCTGCTGTGGTCGTCGGTCTCCCGGACGACGATCGACGGGGTGGTGCTCGGCGCCGGCGAGCGCGTGAGCCCCCTGGAGGGGCTGAGGGCGCTGACGCTGCACGCCGCGATCGAGCACCGCACCGAGTCCGACCGCGGGTCGATCGAGGTGGGCAAGCTCGCCGACCTCGCGGTGCTGGACGCCAACCCGCTGGAGGTGGCCGTCGACGCCATCGCCGCCATCGCCGTGGTGCGGACCTACAAGCGCGGCGCGGTGGTGCACGACGCGATGTGAGCCGACAGGTCGAGCGGGGCGCCCGGCAGGTGTCCCCTGTCAAAAGCATGCATGGCTGCTCTCCGGATCCGCGGTGCGGACGACGACGTCAGGGATGCCCTCGCCGAGCGCGCCCGCGCCCGCGGGCAGTCGCTGCAGGCCGTCCTCCTCTCGCCCGTGCAGGAGGAAGCCCGGCGGTCGTCGAACCTCACGGTGCTCGATCAGCTCCAGGGGCGCCGCGACGGCTCCCGCATGACGTCGGAGAGGCTGACGCTGCTCTCGAGCAGCACCGCGCCGAGCGCGACGGACGAGGCACCGATGCCGCCAGACCCGCGGGGAGCAGCAGCACCACGTGATCGTCGTGGACGCGTCGGTGCCCACCAACGCGTTGGTCGACGACGGTGAGCTCGGTCAGATCGCTCGCGCCGAGCTGAGGCGCGACGACCGGTGGTCAGCGCCGCAGCACCTGATCGTCGAGACGTTCTCGGCGGTACGGAGACGCGTGCTCGGTCGCACGCTGTCCACAGCGCGCGGAGCCGAAGCGGTCGCGTCCCTCGCCAGGCTCCGCATCGACCTGCTGGACGTCGCGAGCCTGGTGGAGCAGGTGTGGGCGATGCACGAGGACATCGGCGCCCACGACACAGCTCATGTCGCTGCGGCCTGATCGCTCGGACGCACGCTCGTGACTGCCGACCGGCCGCTCGCCCGGGCCAGCGCCGGGCGCTGCTCGGTCCGGCTGGCTCGCCCGGACGCCTGAGAGAGCCGTCCGGGCGGGTGGTCCTCAGCGCCCGGCGAACCGGTCCTTCAGCCGCCCGAACACCGAGTGCTGCGCGGGTGCGACCTTGCCGACGGGTCGCTCCTCGCCGCGGGCCACGGCCAGCTGGTGCAGGAGGTCGCGCTGGTGGTCGTCGAGCTTGGTGGGCACCACCGCGTCGATGTGGACCTCGAGGTCGCCGCGCCCGCCGGAGCGCAGGCGCGCGGCGCCGAGGCCGCGCAGGGTGATGACCTCCCCGGGCTGGGTGCCCGAGGGGATCTCCAGGTCCTGGTCGCCGTCGAGGGTGTCCAGCAGGATCGTCGTCCCCAGCGCCGCAGCGGTGAACGGCAGGCCCACGGTGCAGTGCAGGTCCTCCCCGCGACGGGTCAGCGTCGGGTGGGGGCGCTGGGCGATCTCGACGTACAGGTCGCCTGCGGGCCCGCCGGCCTGGCCGACCTCGCCCTGCCCGGCGAGCTGGATGCGCGTCCCGGTGTCGACGCCGGCCGGCACCCGGATGGTCAGCTGGCGGCGCTCGCGCACGCGTCCCTCGCCGGCGCACTCCTGGCAGGGGCGCGGGATGACCTCGCCGTAGCCGCCGCACGTGGGGCACGGCGAGGTGGTCAGGACGTTGCCGATCAGCGAGCGGGCGGTGCGCTGCACGGAGCCGCGGCCCTTGCAGACGTCGCAGGTCTTGGGGTGGGAGCCGGGCTGGCAGCAGGAGCCGTCGCACACCGGGCAGAGCACCGCGGTGTCGATGCCGATGTCGCGCTGGGCCCCGAAGACGGCCTCGCGCAGGTCCACGTCGAGGCGGATGAGGGCGTCCTGGCCGGGCTGCGCCCGTGAGACGGGCCCGCGCCCGCCGCCGGGGCCGCCCGCGCCGCCGAAGAACGTCTCGAAGATGTCGGAGAAGCCGAAACCGGCCCCGGCGCCGCCGGGCCCACCGAAGCCGCCCTGGCCCCCTCCCATGTCGTAGGTGCGGCGCTTCTCCGGGTTGGAGAGCGTCTCGTAGGCCGCCGACACCTCTTTGAAGCGCTCGCCGGCGTCGGGGTTCACGTCGGGGTGGAGCTGGCGGGCGAGCTTGCGGTACGCCTTCTTGACGTCATCGGTGGTGGCGTCGCGAGAGACCCCGAGGGCCTCGTAGTGGTCGGTCACAGCCATGGTGTCCTTCTCGTCGGAGCCGGGGGGCCCGAGGGTCGTGGGTCGCGGCGGGTGGGGCGCGACGCGGGCGTACGGAGGGTGTGGAGCGGGCGGGAGGTTCGAGCGGTGCGTGGTCTCACGTGGCGAGCACGCGCGTGAGGTAGCGGGCGACGGCCCGCACCGAGGCGATGGTGCTGGGATAGTCCATGCGGGTGGGGCCCAGGACCCCGACGCGGGCGCGCGGCACCGGGTCGACGCCACCACCGTAGGCGGAGGTGACCACGGACGTCTCGGTGAGACCGGCGTGCAGGACCTCGCGGCCGATCCGCACGGAGACCCCGGAGGCGGGGTCGTCGACGACCTCGGTGAGCAGGCGCAGCATGACCACCTGCTCCTCGATGGCCTCGAGGACGGGCCCGAGGGCCGCCGCGAAGGTGGTGTCGGACACCGATGCGCGCGCGAGGTTCGCCGCTCCGGTCATGACCACGCGCTGCTCGCGCGTCGGTCCCAGCGCGGCGACGAGCGCGGCGACGACGGCCCGCACGGCCTCGCCGTCGCCGCGCTGCTCGGGCGTCAGGCCGGGGCTCTGGGGCGTGGAGTCCGCAAGGTGCTGCAGCGCCGTGGCGGCGTCCGCCAGGCGCTGGCCCACGGCGGCGGCGCCGATCCGTGCCCGCAGGGCGACGAGGAGGTCCTCCCCCAGGTCCACGGGGGTGTCGACCATGCGCTGCTCGACCCGGCCGCCGTCGGTGATGAGCACGATCACCAGGCGCCGGGGGCCGATGGGCACCAGCTCGACGTGGCGCACCGAGGCCTGCGAGAGGGAGGGGTAGGCCACGACGGCGACCTTGTGGGTCAGCTGGGCGAGGAGGCGGACGGTGCGGTCGAGCACGTCGTCGAGGTCGAGGCTGGCGCTCTCGGCGAGGAGGCGGTCGATGGCGCGGCGCTCCGGGGTCGAGAGCGGACGGATCCCGCTCAGCCCGTCCACGAA
>JBBSRD010000089.1:0-10057 GCA_038243415.1 Actinomycetales bacterium
CCCCCCCCCCGCGCGCCGGCGCGGCGGGCCGGCCCCGCCCCGCGCCCCCCCCCCCCCCCCCCCCCACGCCGAGCCGGCGCCCGCGGTGCGAGGCGGGCTTGCCGAACAGCCGCAGCCCGGTGCCGGGGATCGCGAGCGCCCGGTCGACACCGACCATCACCGGCGGTTCGTCCGCACCGCCGGCAGGCTCCCCGCGCCGGTCCTTGATGACCGCGCTGGCGCCGGCGCACCGCAGCGAGGTGTCGACGGGCAGCCCCAGCAGGACGCGCGCGTGCAGGTCGAACTCGCTCTGGTGCTGGGTGACCAGCGTGACGAGCCCGGTGTCGTGGGGGCGCGGGCTCACCTCGCTGAACCACACCTCGTCGCCGCGGACGAACAGCTCGACCCCGAAGACGCCCCACCCGCCGAGCGCGCCGGTGACCTGGGCGGAGAGCTCCTGGGCGCGCGCCAGCGCAGCCTCGCTCAGCGGCTGGGGCTGCCAGCTCTCGACGTAGTCCCCGCCCTCCTGACGGTGGCCGATCGGCGCGCAGAAAGAGGTGGTCGTCGTCGGCTCGCCGGTCGACGGGTCGGAGGGGCCCGCCGAGCGCACGGTCAGCAGGGTGATCTCCACGTCGAACTCGATGGCGCCCTCGACGATGACGCGCCCCCGGTCCACCCGCCCACCCGCCATGGCCAGGCACCACGCGCCAGGGACGCCGTCGGGCCCGGTCACGACGGACTGGCCCTTGCTGGAGGAGGAGACGACCGGCTTGACGAAGCACGGGTAGCCGAGCGCCCGGGCGGCGTCGCAGAACCGGTACGGGCTGGTCGGGACCGCGAGCTCCTCGGCCGCGAGGTACCGGATGCCCTCGCGGTCCATCGTCAGCGCCGCGGCGCGGGCGGTGGGGTGACGCGGACGTCGTCGCGCTCGCGCTCGATCGCGACGAGCGCGTCGGTGGCGATCGCCTCGATCTCCGGGATCACGAGGAGCGGGCGCGCGGCGCTGACGGGGCGACGGGCGATCTCCGCGTCGAGCGCTCGGCGCAGCGTCGGCGCGTCGGACATCGTGGCCGTCACCGCGTGGTGGGCGACCTGGTGGGCCGGGGCGCCGTCGTAGCGGTCGACGGCGGTCACCTCCACGCCGAGGCGCTGGAGGGCGATGACGACCTCCTTGGCCAGCTCACCGGCGCCCAGCATGACGACGCGCGTGGCGCCAGGGGTCCCGGGGGCTGTGAGGTCGACCACAGCGCCACCGTAGGGGTGCTGGACGAACGGCCCGGGCGGGCCGGTGGCGAGGTGCGCCAGGGCGCCTAATACCACGCCCCGGTGAGCCCGGGCCGCAGCACCGCCCGCGGTGGGCTTGGATGAGCCATGACCACCGACGCCCGTCCCCAGCCCCCCACCGACGACTCGCTCCTCATCGAGAGCACCTCCGGTCCCCCTGTCGCGGCGAGCAGCGCCCGCTCCGCCGACGTCGACGCCCTCGTCGAGGACGCCGTCGTCCTGGCTCGCCGCTGGGAGGCGGCCAGCGACGGCGAAGGGATCAGCGCGAAGGAGCGCTCCGCCACCCAGCGCCTGGCCTCCCTCGTGCACGACCCGGCGGGCGTGGACTTCGCGCTCGGCTTCGTGGACAAGGTCGCCCGGCCCGAGGACGACTCCGCGGCGGCCCGCGAGCTGCGCGTCCTGGCCCGCGGCAAGATGCCCGCGTTCCTCGGCCCCGTCGACCGCGCGCTCGTCGCCGCTGGCGGGATCATGGCCCAGAAGCTGCCCAGCATCGTGGTCCCGGCCTCGCGGGTGCGCCTGCGCCAGCTCGTCGGGCACCTCGTCGTCCAGGTGGGCGGTGCCGGCTCCGGCGACCGCGCCCTGACCAAGCGGCTGGCCGCGGCGCGCGAGCAGGGCTCCCAGCTCAACCTCAACCTCCTCGGCGAGGCCGTCCTCGGCGAGGAGGAGGCCGCCCGCCGCCGCGAGCGCACCGCCGAGCTGCTGCGCCGCCGCGACGTCGACTACGTCTCCGTCAAGGCCTCCTCCATGCTCGCCCAGCTCGCCCCGTGGGACCACGACGCCAGCCTGGACCGGCTCACCGAGATGCTGATGCCGCTGTACCGCATCGCCGCGGGCAAGAAGACGCCGGCGTTCATCAACCTCGACATGGAGGAGTACAAGGACCTCGACCTCACCGTCGCGCTGTTCGAGCGGCTGTGCACGCTCGAGGAGATCGCGGACCTCGAGATCGGGATCGTCCTGCAGGCCTACCTGCCCGACTCCCCCGGCGCCCTGCGCCGCGTCACCGCCGCCGCGAAGGCCCGCGTGGCCGCGGGCGGCGCGAAGGTCAAGGTGCGCCTGGTCAAGGGCGCGAACCTCGCCATGGAGGCCGTCGACGCCGAGCTGCACCACTGGACCCAGGCCCCGTACTCCTCCAAGCCCGAGGTGGACGCCAACTACGTGCGCCTGCTCGACCAGGCCCTCACCCCGGAGAACACCGCCGCGGTGCGCATCGGGGTCGCCAGCCACAACCTCTTCCACGTCGCGCTCGCCCACCTCCTCGCGAAGCAGCGGGGCGTGGAGGCCGCCGTGGACGTCGAGGCGCTCCAGGGCATGGCCCCCGCGCAGACCCGGGCGATCGGCGCCGACGTCAACGGCGTCGTGCTCTACACCCCGGTGGTCCACGTCGACGACTTCGACGTCGCCGTCTCCTACCTCGTGCGGCGCCTGGAGGAGAACGCCTCCCCCGAGGGCTTCCTGTACTCCCTCTTCGACGAGGGCCACGACCCGCTCGCCGGCCAGGAGGTCGCGTTCCGCGCCTCCGTCGCCGACCGCGAGGAGCCCCTCGACGGGCCGCACCGCCGTCAGGACGTCGCCGCGTCAGAGCGCGCCGCCGCCGAGGCCACCGACGAGGACGAGGACGGCCCGACCGAGGCCGCCGGCTTCGTCCGCGACGGAGGCGCCGGCGCGTCCGGCACCACGGTGAAGGGCTCGTCGCTGACGTTCGTCCCCGAGCCGGACATCGACCCCTCCCTCACCGTGAACCGCGCCTGGGCGCTCGCGGCCGTCGCTGACGACCCGGGCCCGGCCCCGACCAAGGTCGTCACCGAGCCCGCCGCGGTCGACCGCGCCGTCGCCGCGGCCACGACGGCCGCGGCGCAGTGGGCGGCCACCGACGCCGCCGAGCGCGCCCGCGTGCTCACCGCCGTCGGCGACGCCCTGGCCGCGCACCGCGGCGCGCTGCTCTCGGTGATGGTCCACGAGGCGGGCAAGACCGTCGCCGAGGCGGACCCGGAGATCAGCGAGGCCATCGACTTCGCCCGCTACTACGCCACCCGGGCGCTCGAGCTCGACCAGGTGCCCGGCGCGGACTTCACCCCCGCCGGAGTGGTCGTGGTGACCCCGCCGTGGAACTTCCCCGTCGCCATCATGATCGGCGGGGCGCTGTCCGCGCTGGCCGCCGGCGCCGCAGCGATCGTCAAGCCGGCGCCGCAGGTGGTGCGCTGCTCGGAGATCGCGCTCGGGATCATCGCCGACGCCCTCGCCGAGGAGGGGGTGCCGGCGCGGCTGCTGCAGCTCCTGCGCACCGACGAGGAGGCGGCCGGCAAGCGCCTGGTCAGCCACCCCGACGTCGACGTGGTCGTGCTCACCGGCGCCACCGACACCGCCCGGCTGTTCGCCTCCTGGCGCCCCAACCTGCGGCTGCTCGCGGAGACCTCGGGCAAGAACGCGCTGGTCGTCACCCCCTCGGCCGACGTCGACCTCGCCGTCGCCGACCTCGTGCGCTCGGCGTTCGGGCACGCGGGCCAGAAGTGCTCCGCAGCCTCTCTGGGCATCCTCGTGGGCTCGGTCGCCAGCTCCCCGCGCTTCCGCCGTCAGCTCGTGGACTCGGTGAGCTCCCTGGTCGTCGGCTTCGGCACCGACCTCTCGACCACCGTCGGGCCCCTCATCGAGCCCGCGTCCGGCAAGCTCCTCACCGCTCTCACCACCCTGGATGACGGCGAGAGCTGGCTCGTCGCGCCGCAGCGGCTCGACGAGGACGGCCGGCTCTGGCGTCCCGGCGTGAAGGAGGGCGTGCGCCCCGGCTCCACGACCCACCTCACGGAGTTCTTCGGGCCCGTGCTCGGCCTCATGCACGCCAGGGACCTCGACCAGGCCATCACGTGGCAGGGCGCCTCGGGCTACGGCCTCACCGGCGGCATCCACAGCCTCGAGGAGGCGGAGATCGACCGCTGGCTCGAGAAGGTGACCGTGGGCTGCGCGTACATCAACCGCCACATCACCGGCGCCATCGTCCAGCGCCAGTCCTTCGGGGGCTGGGGACGCTCGGTGCACGGGCCCGGCGCCAAGGCCGGGGGCCCCAACTACGTGGGCCAGCTCGGCACCTGGACCGACGCGGGCGACGCCGTGGCGGTGCTCGGCGGCCTCGCCGACGCTCCGACCGCGGCCGGGAAGGGCGTGCTGGACGCGGTCTCACCGCTGCTCGACGACGCAGCCGCCGCCTGGCTGCGCGCGGCGCTGGTCTCGGACGCAGCGGCGTGGCGAGAGGAGTTCTCGCTCGAGCACGACCCGACGGGGCTCGCGGCGGAGTCCAACGTGTTCCGCTACCGGCCGGTCCCCGAGCTGACCGTCCGGGCCGGCCACGACGCCGAGGCAGCAGCGCTGGCGCGGGTGCTCGCGGTGGCCTCCACCGCGGGGGTGCCCGTGCACGCGTCCGTGGCATGCGGTCGCGACGACCTCGCGGCCGTGGCGCGGGCCTCGGGGCTCACCGACGTGGCGACGACGTCCTCGGACGTGCGGGCGGAGACCTCCCCCGGCTCGACGCAGACCCGGGTCCTGCCCGGTGACCCGCGCAGCGGCGCGAGCTCCGTGGTGGTCGAGGACGACGCGAGCGTCGCCCGGCGGGTCGCCGTGGGCGCGGCGGGCTGGGACGGCGGCTCACGCCTGCGGCTGCTCGGCACCTCGGCAGGTCTCGCCGAGGCTGCCGCGGAGGCCGGGGTGTCGCTCCTGGCGGCGGCGCCCGTGGCGTCCGGGCGGATCGAGGGGCTGAGCGTGCTGCGCGAGCAGAGCGTCAGCCGCACCCGCCACCGCTTCGGGCACCTGGAGGACCGGCTCCCCGCGGAGCGCTGAGGCCGACAGCCCCGTTCGAGCCCAACCTCGTGGGCTCGAGCGGGGACCTCGTGCGGCCGACACGCCGTCAGATGCCGCACCGGGTCCCCGCTCGCCGGGGGCTCAACCGGCAGGTGTCGCGGCTCGACCCAAGCGGTAGGCACGGACGGCGTTCGCTGAGCCGACCATCGTCGCGACCCGTCGGGCGTCGTCGAGCGACCACTCGCCCTCGTCGACGAAGCCCGCGAGGACCCGCGCCATCCCCGTGCGCCACATCCGGGCGCCCAGCAGGTGCAGCTCGGGCAGGCCCCACCCGTCGGAGGAGTAGAGGACCTTGGTGAACGGCGCGAGCTCCAGGCTCCGTGCGATCAGCGCCGCCGAGCGGGCACCGAGGAAGTGCGCCGCGAGCCCGACGTCGAGGTGGACGTTCGCGAAGGCCTGCGCGAGGTAGCCGGCGGCGCGCTCGTAGGGGTAGCAGTGCAGCAGCATCACCGGCACGCGCGCCGCACGAGGCTGGCCGAGCAGCGGCAGGAGGAGCAGCGGGTCGACCCGGCGCAGGTCCAGGTCCCGGTCCCCGAACCCCACGTGGAGCTGGAGCGGCATCCCCGTGAGACCCGAGTCATCCTCCGGGGCCGCCATCCCGGTGCTGGCCGCGAGCGCCGCGTGGATCCCGGCGACGAGCAGCACGGGGTCCTCCAGGCGCGCCGGCTGCCCGGACGCCCCGAGGCGCTCGGCCCAGCGGTCCGCGGCCTCCTGCACGGCGGCGGGCGCGGGGACCGCCCAGTCGACGTCGAACCCCGCGCGGTAGGCGATGACCGACTTCCAGGCGATCGCGCCCGCCGCCCGCTCCGACAGCGCCTCGGCGAACCGGGCCGTCCAGTCCTGCCCGCCGCCGGTGATCAGCTCCTCGGCCACGCTCTCCAGGCGCACCGCCTCGTGGGCGGTCCCGCCGCCCGCCGCCGCGAGCTGGCGCGGCGTCTGGACCAGCCCGGCGCCGTGCCCGGCGTCGACGAGCCACGTCCCCACGCCGGCCGCTCCCAGCAGGCGCGCGTCGACCTCCCGCTGTCCGAGCAGCCGGCGGCGAGCGAGGTAGTCGGCGGCGCTCGCGTGCGCGGGCAGGTCGAGCAGGGGCGCGCACCACCGCCGGATCGCGAACCCGAGCTGGCTCTCGAAGGGATCGGTTCCCGGCGCAAGCGGCGCGGTGTCTCCCTCGTTGAGCGCGTCGCGCAGCGCCTGGTCACCCGGCTCGTCGAGGAAGGCTCCGTGGACGTGGTGGTCCACGAGCACCAGGGCGTCGAGGTGCTCGCTCAGCGCCTGCGACGCAGGGCTCTTCGACGCGGGGCTGCTCACCGGCTCAGACGGACCGGGCCTCAGACGGACCACGCGTAGCGCAGCCGCGACGCGACCTCGCTCGGGGGCACCGCGTCGAAGGCACCCACCTCGTGGCGCCGGACCGCCAGCACGGACGCGGTGAGCGCCTCCCCCAGCACGCCGCGGACCACGTCGCCGGCCTCGAGGGCGTCGAGCACCTCGCGCTGGGTCTGGGGCAGGAGCGTCACGTCCGGTCGATCGCCCGTCCTGGACGCCCCAGATGCTCCAGATGCTCCAGATGCTCCGGTGAGGGTCGCCGGGTCGACGGCCACCTCGTCGGGCAGGGGCACCTCCTCCTCGATCCCGCGCAACGCGGCACCGAGCAGCACGGCGGTCGCGAGGTACGGGTTGGCGCTGGGGTCCACGACCTTCACCTCGACGTGAGCACCCCGGGGGTTCGCGGGCGTCGCAGCGACCAGGCGGACGGCGGCCTCGCGGTTCTCCAGGCCCCAGCAGGCGTGGGCACCGGACCAAAACCCCGGGCGGAGGCGGTCGGGAGAGACCACCGAGCCGGCCAGCACCCCGAGCACCTGCGGGAGCGCGTCGACCAGGGCGCCGATCACGGACCCGCCCTCCGCGGTGAGCCCGTACGGGCCGTCGCCCCCGGAGAGCAGCGGCCCGCTGCCCCGGGTCAGGGACAGGTGCTGGTGGGCGCCGTTGCCGCCCCCACCCGCGAAAGGCAGCGGGGAGAAGGACGCCCGGAGGCCGTGGCGGCGCGCCACCTCGCCGACGACCACGCGCGCCAGCACCGCGGCGTCAGCAGCGGCGACGGGCGCCGCCGGGGCGAGCGAGAGCTCGTACTGCCCCGCTCCGTACTCGGCGTGCAGCTGCTCGACCTCCAGGCCGGCGCGCTGGGCGGAGGCCAGCAGGTCCTGCGCCACGGCGCGGCGCTCGAGGAGCGGGCCGGCGCCGTAGGGCACCCAGGTCGCGGGCGGGGTCTCCGGGGTCCGCTCTCCCTGCGCCGTGGGGGCGCCCGGCTCGACGAGGACGAACTCCAGCTCGTGACCCACCCGCGCCGCAAGACCTGCGTCGGCGAGGCGCTCCGTGGTCCGGGCCAGCGCGGCGCGCGGGCACAGCGGCGAGGGGTCACCGGACTGGTCGACGAGGTCCACGGGCGCCCACGCGAGGGAGTCGTCGAGCACCACGAGCGCGTCCGGGTCCAGCCGGAGGCGGTTGTCGCCCACCACCGTGGAGGTGGGGGTGAAGGCGACGGAGGCGTCGACGCAGAAGACGCTCCATACCGGAGCGGCGCCCAGACCCGACGTGGCGAAGGTCCTGACGCGGGAGGGGGCGACGAGCTTCCCGAGGACCAGGCCGGCAGCGTTGACCGTGGTGCCCACGACGAGGGCCACACCGCGGGCGGCGAGCGCGGCGGCCACGCCGTCGAGGTGCTCGGCGCTGCGCGACGAGGGCTCGGACGGCTCGGGATCGACGAGAGTCAGATGGTCGCTCACCCGAGCGATCGTAGGGACTGCGTCGGAGGTCTGGAGCCGCGAGACGTCAGGGCCGAGGAGGCCACACCGCGCCACGCCACCTCGACGAGGGGTCAGGCTTCTCCCGGACGGCCGAGGCGGGAGCCCCCCGCGGCGTCGCGCTGCTCGGCCCGCGACCTGGTCCCCGACCACCGTGGCGCCCCTGATCATCACCGCACCGGGGGCGGGGCACCCGCCACGGCCAGCACGGGAGGAACCCTGAGCATCGTCACGGCCACCGGCACGGTCTTGCGCCGGTTCTTTCCAGCACCGCCAGCGTGCGCCCCGCGCCGAGCCCCGGTGGTGCGCCCTGCACCATCGTCGCGACGGGCTGGATCGTCCAGACGATCATCGTGCTGGCCGCCACCGACGCGTCCGGCACCGTGGACCCGGGGCTCGCACCGGGCCAGCGTCTGCTCGGCCTCCTCGCTCTCATGGGCGTCGTCGACGTCTCGGCCCGTCGCCGGCACGGCCGCGGGCCGTCCGGCTGGTGGGACTTCCTCATGATCACGGTCATCGGTCTCGTCCCGCCCCTCGTGCTCCGGTGTCACGACGGCTCGCCCCGCAGCGACCGCTACGGACCCTCGGCGACACGAGACGTCTCTCCCGCGGTGTAGACCACTGGTGTGAGCGTCCACCACCTGCCGGTCGACCGGAGCACGCTGCACGGTCGGTTCGACGCGTCGATCCCGCCGGTGCTGATCGTGAGCAGCGGTGACACCGTCGTGACGTCGACGCTGGACTGCGGGTGGCACGCGGCCGAGCAGACCCCGCGCGTGCTGGACGCGGCGTCCGGGCCGGTGGGCGTCGAGGCCCTCACCCCGTGGACCGACGGGACCGGTGCGCCCGTCGACCGGGGCCTCGACCCCGGCC
The DNA here is from genome assembly GCA_038243415.1 of Actinomycetales bacterium. Taxonomy (GTDB): domain Bacteria; phylum Actinomycetota; class Actinomycetes; order Actinomycetales; family Quadrisphaeraceae; genus CADCUY01. The sequence continues at coordinate 8,787 of JBBSRD010000089.1, forward strand.
ACGCGCTCGTCGGCCCCGTGGCCGTCCGGGGAGCACGGCCCGGGATGGTCGTGGAGGTCCGCGTGCTGGACCTCGTGCCGGGCCGGTGGGGATTCACCGTCGCCGGGGGTCGCCAGACCTTCGCCGACCGGGCGGCGCGCGTCGACCACCTCGAGCGGGAAGCGCTCCTCTGGCACATCGATGCGGCCGGCCACAGCGCGATCGACCAGCACGGTGACGAGGTGCTGCTCGCCCCCTTCCTCGGAGTCATGGGCCTGTGCCCCGCCGGTGACGGGCCGGTCTCGACGATCCAGCCGCGCCGCGTGGGGGGCAACCTCGACTGCCGCGAGCTGGTGGCCGGGTCCTCCCTGTTCCTCCCCGTCGAGGTCGACGGGGGCCTCCTCAGCGTGGGCGACGCGCACGGCGCGCAGGGCGACGGCGAGGCGGCCGGGGTGGCTTTGGAGTGCCCTCTGGAGCGCGTCGAGCTGCGGCTGGTGCTCCACGAGAGCCCTCCGCTCGACGTCGGTCCGGTGCGTCCGTGGGCGTCGACGCCCGCCGGGGACCTCGTCCTGGGGGTCGGGGCGACGATCGACGACGCGGTGGCCGACGCTCTCGACGGGGTGGTGGACCTCCTCGTCGCGCGCCGTCGCGTCAGCCGGCAGCGGGCGCTGGCCCTCGCGTCCCTCGGGGTGGACCTTCGTCTCAGCCAGGTGGTCAACGGTGGGGTCTTCGGCGCGCATGCGCTGGTGTCGCCGGAGCGCGTGCGCTTCGCGGGGCGGTCAGGGCACCGCTGTCCCTGATGCCGCGGCCGGTCCGGGTGGCGCTGCCCTTCGGGTGATCTTCGAGCGTGTCGCGAGACGGATCGCTCCGCCGCGGTGCACGATCCCCCGAGATCGGCGCCGGACCGATCATGAGCGCCCCCGCCAGGTGGGCCAGGAGGAACCGTGTCTTTCGCCACCGCCATCAAGACCTGCTTTCGTCGGTACGCCACCTTCAACGGTCGCGCCCGGCGGTCGGAGTTCTGGTGGTTCTACCTGTTCACGGTGATCGTCAGCATGGCGTTCTTCGCCGTCCTCGTCAGCATCGGCCTCGGGTCCGGGATGGCGAGCAGCGATCCCAACACCGCGAGCCTCGGTGGTGGTCTCGCTTTCACGCTCGTCAACGTGCTCTCCTTCGTCGTCAGCCTGGCGCTGCTGGTCCCGAGCCTCGCCGTGATGTGGCGCCGGCTGCACGACACCGACCGCAGCGGCCTGTGGTGGTTCATCGGTCTGATCCCGCTCATCGGCGGCATC
>JBBSRD010000090.1:0-10005 GCA_038243415.1 Actinomycetales bacterium
CACGGTGCGCGTGGTCGAGCAGCGCCCGGCCGCGGCCCTCGTCGAGGCCTCCGTCGACGCCGGCCTGGTCGTGGTCGGCGCGAGGGGCCGCAGCAGCATCGCGTCCCTCTTCCTCGGCTCGGTGAGCCACGCCACCATCCACGGCGCCCGCTGCCCCGTCGCCGTCGTGCGGCGCCCCGAGATCCTCTGACCTCCCGCACCACCGAAGGAGCCCTCCATGCTCGATGACCGCGCGCACCCCGCTGCCGACGACGCCGACCCCACCGCCGTCGAAGTCCCGCCGCGCCCGGTCGTGGTGGTCGCCTACGACGGCTCGTCGAGCTCGGCGACGGCGCTGGGCTGGGCCGCCAAGGAGGCCGGGGCCCTCGGCGCCGGCCTCCGGGTGCTGTTCGCCGCCGACGTCGAGGGCGCCGACGCCGGTGGGGCCGCGCTGCTCGCCCGGGCCGTGCTCGACGCCGGCGAGCGGGTCGCCGAGGAGGGCGCAGCGTGGGCGAGGGACATCGAGGGGGCGCCGCCCCGCGACCTCGTGGACATCGACGTGCGCTCCGGGCGGCCCGTGCGCGCCCTCGTCGCGGCCTCCAGGGAGGCCGACCTCCTCGTCGTGGGCAACCGCGGTCGCGGGACGATCGCCGGCGCCCTGCTGGGCTCCGTCGCGTACTCGGTGACGGCTCAGGCCGCGTGCCCGGTGGTCGTCGTGCGCGGAGACCCCGAGAGCCGGCCCGGCCCGGACCACCCTGTGGTCCTCGGCGTGGACGGCTCCGAGGGCGCCGCCCCCGCGACGGCCTTCGCCGCGGGGGTCGCGGCGCGGGCCGGAGCCCCCCTCGTGGTGCTCGCGGCGTGGTCACCGCCGGACGTGGTGAACACGGGCGGCTCCCACGGCTCCTCGTACGTCGCCGACCTCACCACGCGGGCGAAGGACGCCGCGCAGCGCAGCGCCGACGACGTGCTCGCCTGGGTGCGCGAAGCCCACCCCGACCTCGCCGGTGAGGTCCAGGTGGTGCGCGAGCGGCCCGCGCAGGCGCTGGTTGCCGCGTCGTCGGGCGCCGGCCTCGTCGTCGTGGGTGCCCGCGGCCGTGGCAGCCTGGGCGGGCTGTTCCTCGGCTCCGTGAGCCACGCGACCGTGCACGGCGCCGCCTGCCCCGTCGCCGTCGTCCGCCGGCTCGACCAGCGCTGAGACCCCTCGTGCCGAGCCGTCCCCGTCCCGCCCCGATGCACCCCGATGCACCCTGATGAAGGAGCCCGCCATCCTCTCTGACCGCTCACGACCCGTCATCGAGGCGACGCTGCCGGCCGTCGCCGCCAACATCGAAGAGATCGCCCGGCGCTTCTACGCCCACATGTTCGGGGAGAACCCCCAGCTGATGGACGGGGTCTTCAACCGCGGCAACCAGGCCGAGGGAACGCAGCAGGTGGCCCTCGCCGGCTCGGTCGCGGTGTTCGCCGGCTCCCTGCTCGCCACCCCCGAGCAGGTCCCCGAGCGCCTGCTGTCCCGGATCGCCCACAAGCACGTCTCCCTCGGGATCCGCCCCGACCAGTACCAGGTGGTCCACGACAACCTCTTCTGGGCGATCGCCGACGTCCTCGGTGAGGCCGTGACCCCCGAGGTCGCGGCGGCCTGGGACGAGGTGTACTGGCTGATGGCCTACGCCCTGACCCACCAGGAGCGCGGCCTCTACAGCTCACGGGGGGTGCGTCCGGAGACGGTCTGGCGCCAGTGGCGCGTGGAGGAGAGGATCGCCGAGACCGACGACGTGGTGACCTTCGTCCTCGCCGCCACCGACGACCGCATGGTGAGGACCTCGCTGCCCGGCCAGTACGTCTCCGTGCAGGTGCTGATGCCCGACGGCGTCCACCAGCCGCGCCAGTACAGCCTGACCCGCGCCGACGACGGCAACACCCGGCAGATCTCCGTGAAGCGGGTCCACGGCGACGGCGCGCCGGACGGGGAGGTCTCGAACCTGCTGTTCGACACGGTCGGCGTCGGCGACGAGCTGACGATGTCGCTGCCCTTCGGCGACGTCGTCCTCGACGACTCCGGGCGCCCCGTGGTCCTCGCGAGCGCCGGGATCGGCATCACGCCGATGGCGGGGATGCTCTCCCACCTGGCCGCCGCGGGCTCCCCGCTGGCGGTCACGCTGCTGCACGCGGACGAGCAGGAGTCCACCGTCGCCCTGCGCCGCCAGGTCCTGGGCGACGTCGCCGCGCTGCCGAACGCCTCGATGCACGTCTGGTATGAGCGCGGCGCCGGGTCCGCGCTGCCCGCCGGCGGCGTCCACGAGGGGTTCATGGACCTCGACGACGTGCAGCTCCCCGACGGGGCGCTCTACTACCTGTGCGGGCCGATGCCCTTCCTCAAGGCCGTCCGCAGCGCTCTCCTCGACAGAGGCGTGCCGGCTCGTGACGTCCAGTACGAGGTCTTCGGCCCCGACCTGTGGCAGGCGGACGCGATGGCCCAGGCGTCCCCCGACGCCGAGGGGCTCGCGGCGGCCGGGCAACCTGCCTGAGCATCCGGACACACCGAGGAGAAGAGTCGATCATGGACACCGCACCCCTGAGCACGGCGCCGCTCACCGAGCTCGCCCACCAGCACCTGGAGCAGGCCAGGTCAGCCTCCAGCGGGCGCAGCGCGCACACCGTCCACGGCGGCAGGGACCGCGTCCTGCGCCAGACGCTCATCGCCCTGGCCTCGGGCCAGCTGCTGCACGAGCACGAGAACCCCGGCGAGGCGACCGTGCAGGTGCTCCTCGGGCAGGTCCGCCTCGCATGGCTCGACGTCTCCCTCGACGGCGCCGCCGGCGAGCTGCTGGTGGTCCCCGACCACCGGCACTCGCTGGAGGCGCTGGAGGACGCCGTCGTCCTCCTGACCGTGGCCAAGCTCCCCGGGCAGCGCCCCTAGGGCTCAGGTCCCGGAGAGCACGCCCCCGTCACGCGCGGCGGGGGCGTGCTCTCCGGCGGCCCGCAGCGTGCGGGGCGCCAGGCCCCTCAGGTGGTCGCCCACGCCGCCGTCGCGCACCATCGCGACCGGGCAGCGCGCCTGCTCGAGCACCCCGAGGGTCACCTCTCCCGGCAGCAGGCCGAGGCGGCCCTCGCCGTAGCAGCCGCTGAGCACCACGAGGTCGGCGCGCCAGCTGCGCCCGACCAGGCCCGCGACCGGTTCGCCGCGGATGAGGTGCGTGACCACGAGCACGTCCGGGTACCGCTCACGGAAGCCCGCCAGCAGCTCGGAGACCATGGCGCGTCGCTCGGTCCAGCCGTCGTCCTGCGGTGCGCCGGGTGGTCCGTCAGGGGCTGCACCGGCCGCGCCGGCTGCTCCATCAGGACCGGACGGCGGCCACACGTGCACCACCTTCAGCTGTGCGCCGCGGGCGCTGGCCTGGGCGAAGGCGAGCGCCAGGGCGCCGCGGCCCGCGTGGGTGCCGTCGACGCCGACGACCACCGCCGTGCGCTCGGCGCTCCCCCGCGGAGGCATCACGGCACCGGGGGCAGCAGCACCGCCGTGAGCCGCGGCGCCGGCGCCCGCTGCGTGGTCGGCCGCTGCGTGGTCGGCCGCCGGGGCGTCAGCGCCGCGAGGGACGACGACGACGGGGCACCGGGCGCGCATCGCCAGGAAGACCGCGACCTGCTGGCCGGGGCGGCCCGGAGCGGCGCGCAGGAGCGTGTCGCCCAGGACCATGAGGTGCGCCCCTCGCGAGGCGGCCTGCAGGCGGGTGACGACGTGCCCGGTGACGACGCTGACGCCCGCCCCGGGGGCGAGCTCGGCGGCCAGCGCCCGCGCACGTGCGCGGGCCGCTGCAGCCCGCTGCGCGAGCGCGGCGCCGTCGCCCATCACCACCGTCCCCGACGCGTCCACGACGGTGGCCACCTCGTCGGCGAGGGCGTGGACGAGGTGGAGCGGGCGGCTCGTGGCGAGGGCCTGGGCCTCCGCCCACCGGAGGGCGGCATGGTCGCCCGGTCCCCCGTCGACGGCGACGACCACGGCGCCGCGCGGGACGTCGGGGCCGGTCCACGTCGAGGCGGGGGCGCTGGTGGCCGGAACGCTGGGGGCCGGAACCCTGGTCCCGGGAGCGGCAGGGCGCGGCGTGGGGGGCATGCCCCCAGGCTGGCCGGGGGACGATCACCGGTCGAGGGGCGAAGGTCCCCGATCTGCGCCCGGTCCTCAGCGTCGGGCGCTCGGTCGCCGGTGCTCGGTCGCGGGTCCGCGCTGACGAGTACGCGGTACCGGCCGTACCGGGTACCGTGGCGGCAGCACGGACCTGCGGCGACGGCGTCGCACCTGACCAGGAGGACATCGATGACCGCCCCCACCACCGAGCGCGCCACGGCCCAGGGCCCACCGCCCCCTCGCACCCTGCGCGACGTCGTCTTCGTCGACGGCGTCCGCACCCCCTTCGGGCGGGCCGGGGAGAAGGGCCTGTACGCGGAGACCCGCGCCGACGACCTCGTGGTCCGCTGCCTGCGCGAGCTGGTGCGCCGCAACCCCTCGCTGCCCCCGGAGCGCATCGACGAGGTCGCCATCGCCGCCACCACCCAGACCGGCGACCAGGGACTGACGATCGGCCGCACCGCGGCGCTGCTGGCGGGGCTGCCGAACACCGTGCCGGGCTTCGCGATCGACCGGATGTGCGCCGGCGCCATGACCGCGGTGACCACCACCGCGTCCGGCATCGCCGCAGGCGCCTACGACGCGGTGCTCGCCGGCGGCGTCGAGCACATGGGCCACCACCCGATGGGCGTCGGCGTCGACCCGAACCCCCGCCTGGTCGCCGAGCGGATCGTGGACCCGTCCGCGCTCGTCATGGGCGCCACCGCCGAGAACCTCCACGACCGCTACCCCGAGATCACCCGCGAGCGCGCCGACGCGTTCGCGGTCACCAGCCAGGAGCGGTACGCCGCGGCGCTGGCCGCCGGTCACATCACGCCCGACCTCACGCCCGTGGCCGCCCGCCACACCGGTGCCGGCTGGGACCTGACCACCGCCGACGAGCCCCCGCGACCCGGCACCACCGCCGAGGACCTCGCGGGCCTGCGCACCCCGTTCCGCCCCGGGGGCCGGGTCACCGCGGGCAACGCGGCGGGCCTGAACGACGGTGCCACCGCGTGCCTGCTCACCTCCTCCGACGTCGCCGAGGAGCTCGGGCTCACCCCGCGGATGCGCATGGTGGGCTTCGCCTACGCCGGCGTGGAGCCGGAGGTCATGGGCTACGGCCCGGTCCCCGCGACGGAAAAGCTCCTGGCCCGCACGGGGGTGGGCATCGAGGAGATCGGCGCCTTCGAGCTCAACGAGGCCTTCGCGGTGCAGGTCCTCGCCTTCCTCGACCACCTCGGCATCGCCGACGACGACCTCCGCGGGAACCCCTGGGGCGGCGCCATCGCCGTCGGGCACCCGCTCGCCAGCTCCGGGGTGCGCCTCATGACCCAGCTGGCCCGCCACTTCGAGGCCGACCCGAGCGTGCGCTACGGCCTCACGGCGATGTGCATCGGGATCGGCATGGGCGGGGCGGTGCTGTGGGAGAACCCCGCTCACAGCGCCAGCACGGACGGCAGCGACGGCCCCCACGGCACGGACCACGAGAGCGCAGGAGAGAACGCATGATCACCACGACCCCTGAGCCGGCCGGCGGACAGAACAGCGCGCAGACCGACGACGTCACCCTCGACGAGCTCGCGGCGCTGGACGCCGGCGCCCGCACCACGGCCTTCCCCTTCCGCGTCGTCGACCTCGAGCCCTTCGCGGTCGGCGCCGGGTCCTGCGCGCTGATCACCATGGACGACGGCGCCGAGCCCACCAAGCCGACCACCCTGGGCCCGCGGGCGTTCGTCAACCTGCGGGACACCCTCGACGAGGTCGCCGCCCTGGCCGCCGCCGGGACGGTCTCCAGCGTCGCCGTCACCGGCAAGCCGTTCGTCTTCGCCGCCGGCGCCGACCTCCTCGGGGTCTCCGCGATCGCCACCCGCGGCCAGGCCCGGGCGATGGCCCGCGCCGGCCACGACCAGCTGCGCCGCCTCGGGGAGCTGCGCACGCCGGGAGGGGGAGCCCTTCCTTCGTTCGCGCTCGTCAACGGCATGGCGCTCGGAGGGGGCCTGGAGGTCGCCCTCCAGTGCACCTACCGGACCGTCTCCACGGCGGCGGGCCGCATCGGCCTGCCGGAGGTGGGCCTGGGGCTGGTGCCCGGCTGGGGAGGCACCCAGCTGCTGCCCCGCCTCATCGGCGTGCAGGCCGCGCTCCAGGTGATCGTCGGCAACCCGCTGTCCGGAGGCCGGCTGCTGACCGGCGCCGAGGCCGTCGGGCTCGGCATCGGTGACGTCGCCCTCGAGCCGGCGGACTTCATCGAGGAGTCCCTGCGCTGGGCCGCTCGCGTGCTCGCCGGCGACGTCGTGGTGACCCGCACCGACCACGCGGGCGCCACCGCCGAGCAGGACTGGGACGCCGCCGTCAACGCGGCCCGCGCCCAGGCGTGGAGCAAGCTCCACGGCGCCGCGCCCGCCTACGGACGGGCGCTGGACCTGGTCGCCCTCGCCCGCACCGCGGACCGCGACACCGGCTTCGCCGCCGAGGACGAGGCCCTCGCGGACCTCATCGTCTCGGAGGAGTTCCGCTCCGCGGTCTACGCCTTCGACCTCACCACCCGGCGCGCCAAGCGTCCCGCCGGCGCACCGGACCCCGCGCTGGCGCGGCCCGTGACGAGGATCGGGGTGGTCGGGGCCGGCCTCATGGCCAGCCAGCTGGCGCTGCTCCTGGCCCAGCGCACCACGGTGCCCGTGGTGATGACCGACGTCGACGACGAGCGCGTCCGCGCCGGGGTGGCCCGGGTGCACGCGAGCATCGCCGACCTCGCCGCGAAGGGCCGCATGAGCAGCGACGCCGCCGCGCGCACCACCGCGCTGGTCACCGGGACCACCGACATCGCCGACCCCGCCACCGGCTTCACCGGCGCGGACTGGGTCATCGAGGCCGTCTTCGAGGACCTCGCGGTCAAGCGCGCCGTGTTCGCCCAGCTCGAGGCCGTGGTCTCCAGCGAGTGCGTCATCGCCACGAACACCTCCTCCCTCTCGGTCGCCGCGATGGCGCAGGGGCTCCAGCACCCCGAGCGCGTCGTGGGATTCCACTTCTTCAACCCCGTGGCGGTCCTGCCGCTCGTCGAGGTGGTCCGCACCGACGGGAGCGAGCGCCAGGCCGGCACCGACGACGCCACGCTGGCCACGGCCTTCGCCATGGGGCGGACGCTGAAGAAGACGTGCGTGCTCGTCCGGGACCGTCCCGCGTTCGTCGTCAACCGCCTGCTCATGCGGTTCATGGGCGAGATCCACGCCGCCTTCGACGAGGGCACGCCCGCCACCGTCGCCGACGGGGCCCTGGAGCCCCTGGGCCTGCCCATGACGCCGTTCACGCTGCTGCGCCTGGTCGGTCCTGCGGTGGCCCTGCACGTCCAGGAGACCCTCCACGAGGCGTTCCCGGACCGGTTCCAGGCCTCCCCGAACATCGCCGCGATCGTCGACGCGGGCCTCCCTGGCTTCTGGGCGCAGGACGACGGGGCCCAGAAGGAGGCCCAGAAGGGGGCCCGGAAGGACGGTGCCGGCGAGCGCGCCCTCGACCCCCGGGTGGAGGCGCTGCTGAGCGTCGGCGACGCACCGTCGAGCGCCGAGGCGGTCCGCGACCGCGCGCTGAGCGCTCTGGCCCAGGAGGCGCGGGCGATGCTCGACGAGGGCGTCGTCGCCGACCCCCGCGACGTGGACCTGTGCCTGCTCCTCGGCGTGGGGTGGCCCGCGCACCTGGGCGGGCTGCTGCCCTACCTGGACCGCAGCGGGGTCTCGGAGGCCGCCACCGGCCAGCGCTTCCTGCCCGTGGGGGTGGCGTCGGTCCCGGCGTGACGCGCCAGCGGACACACTGAGGCCGTGCCCCCCACGAGCCGTCACCGCGGCCGGCGCGTCGCGGCGCCCCCGGTGGGTGGGCGCGGCGGCGCCCTGACCGCCTTCGCGGTGCGTCACCGGTTCGTGTTTTCCGCGCTGGTGGTGCTCCTGGTGCTGGTGGTCGGGGGCCTGGTGGCCCGGCCCGTCATCGACACCGCGGCGCGGGTGCGGGTCGCCGCCGTGATCGCCGAGCAGGTCCAGGTCGAGCTCGGGCTCGAGGAGCCCCCCGACGTGACGATCGCGGGCGAGGGGTTTTTGGGGCAGGCCGTGCGCGGCGAGTACGACGGAGCCACCATCTCGGCGCCCTCGCTCCGCTACGAGGGCGTCACCCTCGGCGCCACGCGCGTGCGCCTCAAGGAGATGAGGGTCCCGTGCAGCGTGCTCCTCGGCGGGGACGGGACCGTCACCGTCGGCTCCGGCGACGCCAGCGCCGTGCTGCCCTGGAAGGAGCTCGACGCCCGCGCCAGCGACGCCGTGGGCACGAGGATCACGCTCTCCCGGGACGGCGGCTCGCTGGTCGCCGCCGCGAAGGTCGCCTCGATCCCCCTCACGCTGAGCGGCACCCCGACGGTGAAGGGCAAGAACATCGTCCTGACGCCCACGGACGTCGAGGTCGCCGGACGCGAGCTCTCCGTCAAGGCCGCCCGGGGCGTCGCCGAGACCCTGGGGCTCGGACGTGCGAGCGAGGCGCTGCTCGACGGGGTCACGTTCAGCCTCGACGAGGTGCCCGAGCAGCTGACCGTGGAGCGCGTCGCCGTGGCGAGCAGCGGGCTGCGCATCAGCGGCACCCTCGCCCCGGTCGAGGTCCCCGTCAGCGGCTGAGCAGCCCCCTCGCCCACGGTGGGCGGCCAGTGGTGGGGCGGGTGTTGGATGGGCCCATGGAATTCAGGACACTGGGACGATCCGGCCTCAAGATCTCCGCCGTCACCTACGGCAACTGGCTCACGCACGGCAGCCAGGTGGAGAACGAGGTGGCCACGCGCTGCGTGCACGCCGCCCTCGACGCGGGCATCACCACCTTCGACACCGCGGACACCTATGCCAACACCGCCGCCGAGACCGTGCTCGGCGAGGCGCTCAAGGGCCAGCGCCGCGAGTCCCTCGAGATCATGACGAAGGTCTACTTCCCCACCGGCCCCGCCGGGCCCAACGACGGCGGCCTGTCCCGCAAGCACGTCAGCGAGTCCATCGACGCCTCGCTGCGCCGGCTCCAGACCGACCACGTCGACGTCTACCAGGCGCACCGCTTCGACGACCTCACGCCCCTCGAGGAGACGATGGCCGCCTTCGCCCAGGCGGTGAGGGCCGGCAAGGTCCTCTACGTGGGCGTCAGCGAGTGGAACGCCCAGCAGCTGCGCGACGGGCACGCCCTCGCGAAGGACCTGGGGATCCAGCTGGTCTCGAACCAGCCGCAGTACTCGATGCTGTGGCGGGTCATCGAGGGCGAGGTGGTCCCCACCTCCAAGGAGCTCGGCATCGGCCAGGTGGTGTGGTCGCCGATGGCGCAGGGCGTCCTCACCGGCAAGTACCTGCCCGGGCAGGCCCCCCCGGAGGGGAGCCGCGCCACCGACACCAAGGGCGGCGCCGACATGATCTCGCGCTGGATGACCGACGACGTCCTCACCCGCGTGCAGGCCCTGAAGCCCGTCGCCGCGGACCTGGGGATGACGATGGCGCAGCTGGCCGTCGCCTGGGTCCTCGCCAACGAGAACGTCTCCACCGCGATCGTGGGTGCCTCGCGCCCCGAGCAGATCGCCGGCTCCGCGGAGGCGGCGGAGAAGACGATCCCCGCGGACGCGATGGCCCTGATCGACGCGGCCCTCGAGGGCGCCATCACCTCCGACCCGTCGCTGACCACCAGCCCGTCGCGCCGCTGAGGAGCCGGGCGGTGTGCGCAGCCCCGGCGGCTCACACCGCCCGGGCGAAGACCACGGTGTTGTCCCGGTAGTGACCGGTGGACTCGTCGAACGGGCCACCGCACGTGATGAGCCGCAGCTCGGGGCGCTCGGTGTTGCCGTAGACCGCCAGCGTCGGGAAGTCGTCCTTGGCGTAGCGCTGGGAGCCCGTCACCGCGAAGGTGGTGGAGCCTCCGTCCTC